>DASZCB010000036.1:0-9587 GCA_035943575.1 Rhodanobacter sp.
GTCGGCGACGCGGGTGGTCGGCGTGTGGGCTTCGGCGTGCAGCCACAGCTGTTTTTCCACCGCGCTTTCGCCGGGATGGCCGTGGATGCCGTGGTAACGGGTGAGTACGCGCTTGACGTTGCCGTCGAGGATCGCGAAACGCAGTCCGTGCGCCTGCGCCAGGATCGCGCCGGCGGTGGAGCGGCCGATGCCGGGCAGGGCGCGCAGCGCGTCGAAATCGCGCGGCAGTTCGCCGCCATGCTGCTCGACGCAGATCTGCGCGGCGCGATGCAGGAAGCGTGCGCGACGGTAGTAGCCGAGCCCCGACCACAGCGCCAGTACGGTGTCCTCGTCGGCGGCGGCGAGATCGCGCAACGTCGGCAGCGCGCGAATGAAGCGCTCGAAGTAGCCGACGACGGTGGCGACCTGGGTCTGCTGCAGCATCACCTCGGACAGCCACACGCGATACGCATCGCGTGGGTGCTGCCACGGCAGATCCTTGCGGCCGTGCTGGTCGAACCAGCGCAGCAGGCGGGTGGCCAGGGTTGCGCTCATGGTTTCCTGTTGGCGGCCGGTTTCGCCGGTGCGGCGGCGGTGCCGGCGGCTGCAGGTACGGCGTCGCCGGTTTGCACGGTGAGCCCTTCGACACTGACGCTGCCGGCTTCGATCTTCGCGATTTCCGCCTGGCCGCTGACCGGCGGCACGTTCAGCTGTGGCGCCTGTTCGTTGCCGAGCTGGCTCCACCAATGCGCCAGTGCCAGCGGCGGCAGGCGCAGGTCGGCGTGGTTGGCGGGGCCGTCGAGTTTCAGGGCGAGCAGCAGCGGATTGTTTTGATCGGCCGGGGTCAGCGTCAGCGAGATGTCGTATTGGCCGGCACTGGCCTGGTCGAGTTTGCCGGCGAGGCTGGCGGCGGCATCGGCGGCGCCGTGCCAGTGCGCATTGCCGGTGAGTGCAAGCGTCGTCGCGCTGCCTTGCGACAGATGCAGGCTGATGTTGTCCAGTTGCAACGTGTTGCTTTCGATGCGCGGCGTGGTGGACAGTCGCAGTTGCAGCGGCATGTGCGCGGCGGTGGTGGCGGACATACTGAGCGGAAACGGCTGTCCCGAGATCAGGCTGCCGGCTTCGAGCGAGACGTTGTCGAGCAGCACTTCATTGCCGCGCACCACGCTGCCTTGGCTGATGCTGATGCCGGTGTCGATGCGCGGGATGTTCGGCGGCGTGCCTTCCGGCTGCGCGGGCAGGGCGGCCAGCCACGCCTGCAATGCGTCGAGGTCGACGCGCGGTGAGTCGATCTGCAGTTGCGAGATCACGGTCGGGCCGCCGAACAGGGTGCGCCACGGCAACGCCAGCCTGCCGCGTGCGGCGAGCAGGATCGGTGCGTTGGCGCCTTGCGCATTGAGCGTGATGCCATCGAGGTCCAGCGCTGGCCGCGGAAACAGCGTCGGGCTAGCCGGGCTGGCCAGGTTGAGTTCCAGTCCGGCCGCACGCGCCTGGGTCTGCAGCATCGCAGTGAAGCGATCGGGTTGCAGCACCAGGTACACGGCGATTACCGCAGCGAGCACCAGCGCCAGCACGAGGCCGCCAAGCACCAGCAGGATCAGCCGCAGTCGAGGCGACATCGCTCAGCTCCGCCGGCGCGCTTCAGTCATGGCCATGCCCGTCGCCGCCGAGGCTGGTGGGCAGCAGGCCGTCGACGAACGCCGCGGCCTCGAACACGCGCAGGTCGGTGGCGGTTTCGCCGAGGCCGACGTAGCGGATCGGCAGACCGAACTCGCGCGCCAGCGCAAACACCACGCCACCCTTGGCCGTGCCGTCGAGCTTGGTGACGACCAACCCGGTGACGCCGACGATCTGGCGGAACTGACGCACCTGGTTGATGGCGTTCTGGCCGGTGGTGCCGTCGATCACCATCAACACCTCGTGCGGCGCGGCGTCATCGATTTTCTTCAGCACGCGGGCGATCTTGCCCAGCTCGTCCATCAGGCCGCCTTGCGTGTGTAGGCGGCCCGCGGTGTCGGCGATCAATACGTCGATGCCGCGCGAACGCGCCGCCTGCAGCGCGTCGAAGATCACGCTGGCGGCATCGGCGTCCTGGCCCTGCGAGATCACCGGCACCTGGTTGCGCTCGCCCCAGGTCTTCAGTTGCTCGACCGCGGCGGCGCGGAACGTGTCGCCGGCGGCCAGCATCACCGCGTGGCGTTCGTCGCGCCAGCGGCGTGCCAATTTGCCGATGGTGGTGGTCTTGCCGGCGCCGTTGATGCCGACGACCAGCACCACGAACGGCTGCCTGCCACGCACGTCGAGCGGCTGTTCGACTGGTTTGAGCAGGGCAACCAGCGCCTGGCGCAACGCGGCCAGCAAGGCCGGCGCATCGGCGAATTCGCGCTTGTGCATGCGCTTGCGCAGGTCTTCGACCAGCTCGGTGCTGGCTTCGATACCGACGTCGGCGGTGATCAGGGTGGTTTCCAGTTCGTCGAGCAGATCGTCGTCGAGCTTGGGATGGCGCACGAACAGCGAGCTGAGTCCGCGCGCGAACGAGTTGCCGGACAGCCGTTCGCGCCAGCTGCGTTTGGCCGGTGCCTCGGCGGTGGCTGCGGGTTCGATGACAGGCGCCGCGAAGCGCTCGGCCTCGGGCTGCGTTTCGGCGGGCGCGGGAATTTCCGCCAGCGCCTCGTGCAGCAGCGGATCGTCGCTTTCCGGTGCGACAACCGCGGCGGTCGTCTTGGCGGCGGGTTGTTCCGAACCCGTTTCGGCGGGCCCCGCTCCAATGGGCTTTTTCTTCCAGAACTTGAGCATTGCGGCCGTGATTCAAAGACAATAGGCGGCATGCTAACACTCCAACCTGTACGAACCGTTGAGAGTCCGGCCGTTGAAAGTCCGACCGTTGAGCGCCTTGCCGCCGAGGGCATGGCGCCTTGAACGGCGGCCGCAAGACCGGGCCGGGGCGGATCCGCATCATCGGCGGCAGCTTGCGCAATTCGCGGCTCGATGTGCCGGATCTGCCGGGCCTGCGGCCCACGCCTGAGCGGGTGCGCGAGACGCTGTTCAACTGGCTGGCGCCGGTGATCGACGGCGCGCGCTGCCTGGATCTGTGCGCCGGCACCGGCGCGCTCGGCGTCGAGGCGCTGTCGCGCGGCGCGGCTGGCGTGCAGTTCGTCGAGTGCGACATGCGCGCGGCGCAGGCGCTGCGCGACAACCTGACGCGACTCAAGGCCACCACAGGGCAGGTGGCGGCGCTGGATGCGGGGCTGTTTCTGCAAGGTGCGCCGCAGGCGCAGGACCTGGTGTTTCTCGACCCGCCGTTTGCGCTGGCGTTGTGGTCGGCACTGGCGCAGCGGCTGGAGCAGGGCGGTTGGCTGGCCGCGCAGGCATGGATTTATGTGGAATCGCCGCGTGCCACGGCGCCGGCACTGCCGCCGAACTGGCGGCTGTATCGCGAAGGCCACGCTGGCGAGGTGCGTTTTGCGCTCTATCGACGCGCGCTTCCGTTAAGCTAGTCCCATCTTTGACTGCCACCTTTCAATCGTGAGCAAATCCCTGGGGAATCCGCGCCTGGCTGTGTATCCAGGTACGTTCGATCCGATCACCAACGGCCATGCCGATCTGGTGGCACGTGCCGCGCCGCTGTTCGACCGCGTGGTGGTGGCCGTGGCCGACAGCTCCAGCAAGGGGCCGGCCTTCAACATCAACGAGCGGATCACCCTGGCGCGACTGGCGCTGGCCGACCTGCCGAACGTGGAAGTGCGTGGCTTCGATTGCCTGCTGGCCACGTTTGTCGAGGAAGTCGGCGCCGGCGTGATCATCCGCGGCCTGCGCGCGGTGTCGGATTTCGAATACGAATTCCAGCTGGCCAGCATGAACCGACATCTGATTCCGCAGGCGGAAACGCTGTTCCTGACGCCGGCGGAACAATACAGTTTCATCTCCTCGTCGCTGGTGCGCGAGATCGGCCGCCTCGGCGGAGATATTTCCGGTTTCGTGCATCCCGCAGTTCAACAGGCCATGCGTCAGCGTTGGCAGAAAAGCCGCACCGGCTTCAACAAGCAACCCGAAACAGAAGGTGATAACCATGCGTAAATTCGCTCTTATTGTTGCCGTCGCGCTGACCGCCGCCCTGGCCCTGAGTGCCTGCGGCAAGCACGAAGATGATCAGCAGGCATCCCAGCAGCAGGTGCAGCAGGCACCCAAGCCGACCGATCCCAACGATTCCAAGGCATGGAACAGCTATCTCGGCCAGATCGTGCAGAAGAACATGCAGGGCATGAGCGCCAACCAGCCGTATGCATACATGGTGTCGGCGGGTACCACCGATGAGGCCAAGGCGCAGAACGACCGCCAGCTGCAGAGCGTGCAGGACACCGTGGCGCGCGGCGTGTTGCCGGGCAACCTGTTGGCCTTCGGCGGCCCGGTTTCCGCCACGACGGCAGACCTGATCGCGGCCGCCTTCAAGGATGCCAAGCCGGGTGCGTTCAAGGACGTGATCGTGCTGTTCATCGGCGACAAGGCCGACGAGCAGCGCGTCGACGATGTGCTCAAGCCCACCGGCGCGACGGTCCGTTTCGTCGCCATGTGAGCGTGATTGCCGCGCCGGCCACGCCGGCGCGGAGTTGCATCGTCGCCCTCCGCTACCACGCGAGGGCGACGATGTGGGGCCGGTCGCTGTGAGGTCACCAGCGCGCCGGTACGCTCTCCCCAGGCGTCCCACCCCAGCATGTAGTATCGACTGCCATGTCCCTGAAAATTCTCGATACCTGCGTCAATTGCGACGTCTGTGAACCGGCTTGCCCGAACAAGGCGATCTCGCTGGGCGAGGAGTTTTACGTGATCGACCCGGCGTTGTGTACCGAGTGCGTCGGTCATCATGACGAACCGCAGTGCGTGGTGGTGTGCCCGGTCGAATGCATCATCAGCGATCCTGAACATGTCGAGTCACCCGCGCAGCTCGATCTCAAATACCGCCACCTGATGGCCAAGGAGCCTGCGGCATGAGCTTTTCCCTGAACTGGCGAGTGCTGTCGCTGAGCCTGCTGCTGGTTGGCGGCACGGCATTCGCGGCCGACAGCACACCGAAGACGGCGCCGACGGTTCATGTCGCCTCGACCCCATCGCGCCCCGGTCACGCGGCCATCGCCAGTGCGAATTTCCTCGCCACCAACGCCGGTCTCGAAGTGCTGGCCAAGGGCGGCAACGCGTTTGACGCGGCGGTTGCGGTGGCGTCCACGCTGTCGGTGGTGGAACCGGAGAGCTCCGGCATCGGCGGTGGCTTCATGGCAGTGCTGCATCGCGCGAAAGACGGCCACGACATTTTCATCGACGCTCGCGAAGCCGCGCCGGCCGCCGTGAACAACAAGGATTACCTCAACCCCGACGGCAGCCCGAACCGCGACGCCGCGCTGAAGGGCCCGCTCTCGGCCGGCATTCCGGGCGAGCCGGCCGGTCTGGTGCTGATCGCCAAGCGCTACGGCAAGCTGTCGCTGCAGCAGTCACTGGCGCCGGCGATCCGCATCGCCCGCGACGGCTTCCAGCCGGATGCACGCCTGCGTGGCTCGATCGCCGCGGAGCAGAAGGCAATGCAGCGCTGGCCGGCCTCGGTGGCGAAATACCTGCCGGCCGGCAAGCCGCCGGCGGAAGGTGCGATCTGGCGCGATCCGGATCAGGCGCGCACGTGGGAACTGATCGCCGCGCATGGCGACGACGGTTTCTATCGCGGCGAGACGGCGCAGAAGCTGGTTGCGGCGGTGCGCGCGGCTGGCGGCAACTGGACGCTGGCCGATCTGGCCGGCTATCAGGCGAAGGAACGCACGCCGATCGTAGTGAACTATCGCGGTTACCGCATCGTCACCGCGCCGCCGCCGTCGTCCGGCGGCGTGGCGATCGCCGAGATTCTCAACATCTTGTCCGGCTTCGACCTGTCGAAGATGGATCAGATGCAGCGCACGCATTACATCGTCGAGGCGATGCGCCGCGCGTTCCGCGACCACAACGATTATCTGGGCGATCCGGACTTCGTGAAGATGCCGCTGGACATGCTGCTGTCGCCGTTCTACGCCGACGGTCTGCGCCAGGGCATCCTGCCTGACAAGGCGACGCCGTCGTCGATGCTGCCGCGCGCCGAGGCGCCCGAGCCGGGCATGCACACCACCCACTTCTCGATCATCGACGCCGACGGCAACATGGCGGCGGTGACCTCGACGGTGAACTACACGATGGGCTCCACCTTCGTGGCCGAGGGCACCGGCGTGCTGCTCAACGACGAGATGGATGACTTCGCGCTGGTGCCGAACAAGCCGAACGTCTATGGCCTGCTCGGCAGCGCGGCGAACGCACCGCAGGGCGGCAAGCGCATGCTGTCGTCGATGTCGCCGAGCATCGTGATCGGTGCCGGCCGCACCGCGGTGATCGGTTCGCCCGGCGGTTCGACCATCATCACCCAGGTACTCGAAGGCATCCTGCATTTCATCGATGGCGAGAGCGCACAGCAGATCGCCGCGCACAAGCGCTTCCATCATCAGTACATGCCGGACGAGGTGATGGTGGAAGACGGCACGTTCGACCCGGCCACCACCGACGCGCTGACCGGGATGGGCTACACGCTGAAGCAGCGCGAATCGTGGGGTTTCATGAATGTGGTCACCTGGGATCGCAAAACCAACACGCTCGACGCGGCCAGCGATCCGCGCCGGCCATCGGGTCTGGGCAAGGTGCAGTAAGGTCAGACATGGAACTCTTCTCGACCCTTGGCAACTCTCAGCAATTGGACGGCGGTGCGATGTTCGGCAACGCGCCGAAGGCGCTGTGGTCGCGATGGATCAAACCGGATGACGAGAACCGGATTCCGCTGGCTTGCCGCTGCTTGCTGGTGAAGGATCTCGACGGTCGCAACGTGTTGTTCGAGACTGGCATCGGTGCGTTCTTCGAGCCGGCGTTGCGCGAGCGCTATGGCGTGGTCGAGTCACGGCATGTGCTGCTCGATTCGCTGGCTGAGGTGGGCCTTTCGCACGAAGACATCGATGTGGTGGTGCTGTCGCACCTGCATTTCGATCATGCCGGCGGTTTGCTGGCGGCGTGGGAAGAAGGTCAGCCGCTGCAGCTGCTGTTTCCGAATGCGCGTTTTGTGGTGGGTGCCGAACACTGGCGCCGTGCGCTCACGCCGCATCTGCGTGACCGCGCCTCGTTCGTGCCCGAGCTGCAGCCGCTGCTGAAAGCCAGTGGTCGGCTGGAGCTGGTCGAGGGCGAGTATTCGCAGACGCTGGGCAAGTCGGTGCGCTTCAGTTTTTCGGATGGCCATACGCCCGGCCTGATGCTGGCCGAGGTCGCCGGTGTGGTGTTCTGCGCCGACCTGATTCCCGGACGCTTCTGGGTGCATCTGCCGATCACCATGGGTTACGACCGCTGGCCGGAGAAACTCATCGACGAGAAACGCGTGTTTCTGGAAGACAAACTGGCACGCGGCGTGCGGCTGTTCTTCACGCACGATCACGATTGCGCGCTGGCGCGCGTGACGCGCGACGAGCGCGGCCGTTTCGGTACCGCCGACGAGCGGCGCACGCTGCATGGCGCGCTGCCGCAACTGTCGACTGGAGTGGTGTGATGGATTTGCCCGGGGGAAATTCCATACGCGGGTTGCTGCTGAATTTCGCCGGCGCCCTGCTGGTGCTGGCCGGCATCGGGCTGGTGGCGATGGCGACGCGTGGCCTGCTCAATTATCGCGCGGCGGTCGATCGGCATGGTGGCGAAATGATCGATCTCGGCGCAAATGCGCAGCCGCAGGCCGGCCAGCACGGCTACATGATACGCATTGTCGGTACGCCGGACGTGGTGGAGGCGCCGCATGATCCGGAGTTCAATCTGCAGGTGAAAACGCCGGTGCTGGTGCGCCACGTCGAGATGTTCCAGTGGCGCGAGGTACGCATCGGCGGCAGCGTGCATTACGAACTCGATTGGGTCGACCGGTTGCTCGACGCCAGCCATTTCCAGGATCCGGACGGACACGCGAATCCCGCCAGCTTTCCGATCAGCGGCAAGCAATTCGACGCCGACCTGGTGCAGGTCGATGGATTCAAGCTCGGGCCGGTGCTGCTGCATGCGCTGCCCGGCTCGCAGCAGGTCGCACCTGATCTGAAATCGCTGCCGGAAAATTTTGCGGCTAGCTTCAGTCGCTACCAGAACTATCTGGTGACCAGCGCGCGTCCGGGCGATCCGCGACTGGGCGATGTGCGGGTGAGCTGGGATGAAGTGCCGCTACAGCAGCTGACTATCGTCGGGCGTCTCGACGGTGACCGGCTGGTGGCGGCCTCCGACGCTGCCGACGGCAAGGGATACATGGTGCTGGTCGGTGACGTGCCGCTGCTCGACATGTTTCCGGATCTGCCGGTTTCGGCGGAGTTCACGCTGACTTGGCCGATCCTGTCCGTGCTGCTGGCTGCGCTGGGAGCTTTTCTGCTGTTGCTGGCGCAGCGCAACCAGCGTGACGTTCTGCTTGCGCTGGGCCTTGGTGCATTGGCCGTGGGTATCGTGGCCAGCGTGCTGTGGCTGGGCAGCGACACGCGCGCGATGTGCGGGTGGCTGGTGGTCGCGCTGTTCGGCCTCGGTCTCGCGATCTGGCGTCTGCGCCGCCGATCGCAACAGGATCGGTACTGAGCCGATCGACCGCGTTCAGACGTTCAGACGTTCAGACGTTCAGACGTTCAGACGTCTGAAGCTGCGCCCTCGTGCAGGTTGGTGTGTTCAATGAACCACAATCCGGCGAACAGTTTCGGATCGATCGAATAGCCTTCGGCGGCGCGCGCGAACAGCCACGCGCCAGCCTCGCGGCGCGGCACCTCGTGCACCACGATGTTCTCGGTTTCGTCGCCGCCACCGGGACCGACTTTTTCCAGATCCCACGCGCGCGCAAACGTGATCATCTCGGTGCTCATGCCGGACGACGACGGGCCGCGGTGGACGAATTCAACCCGCTGGCAGCGATAGCCGGTTTCCTCTTCCAGCTCGCGCTGCGCGGCGATCATGGCGCTTTCGTCGGTCCGGTCGATCTCGTCGCCAACCAGCCCAGCGGGCATCTCGATCGTGTTCTGCAGAATCGACACGCGGTACTGCTCGACGAACAGCACGTTGTCGTCCGGCGTCACCGCCAGGATGATCACCGCACCGCCGGGGTTGTTGCGTTCGGCGTATTCCCAGCGGCCACGCTTGCGCAGGCTCAGCCAGCGGCCTTCGTACAGGGTTTCCACCGGCGCGCTGGCGTCGGCGGGAATGCGGTTGGCGGCATCGTTCATCAGTGATCGCGTGCAAGGAAAACCAGCGAACATGTTGACCTGTCAGGTCGACGACGACAACCGGGTGAACGAAACGGTTTGACGTCCGAGGTTCAGCGCAGCAAGGCGCGCAGGCGACTGCGGGTGAAGGCGCCGAAGCGCAGCTGTTCGCACAGCCGGTCGAGCTGATCGGGCTGCTGACGTCGACGCAGCAACACCTCGACCGTGCTGGCGCCGGGAGCGTCCAGCGCGATGCGGGTGAGCCGGCGGAACAGCCGTGCCTGCTCGGCGTGTTCGCGCAGTTTCGTGGCGCAGGTCGCGGCGCCGCGAATGCGCAGGAACGCCACTTCGTCG
>DASZCB010000037.1:0-16363 GCA_035943575.1 Rhodanobacter sp.
GGCCATGGATCGGCACCCGCCACGTCATCGCCCCAGGAGTTTCCATGACACGTCCCGTCCGTACCGCCGCGCTGTACAGCGCCAGCCTCGCCACCATGTTGATACTCAGCGCCTGCGGTAAGCATGAAGCCGCCACACCGGCCAGCCCGCCGGCTGCCGCCAGCACCGCTACTGCAGTTCCGTCCCCGGCGACTCCAGCCGCTGCCAGTACGGCTGCCGCAACACACACCGCACCGGCCGTCAGCAGCACGGCAACTACCGCCCCCGCCACCGCCCCGGCAACAGCCGTGCCGACCCCGCTCAGCGTAGCCAAGCTGACTCTCGGCGACGCGGTCAATGCGCAGCATCAGGTAACCCGCGCCAGCAACAGCTTCGCGCCCGACGACAAGGTCATCTACGCCAGCGTCGCCACCGTGGGCAGCAGCAGCGGCGCCACGCTCAACGCCAAATGGAGCTACCTGGAAGGTCCGGGCCAGCTGGTCAGCAGCATCAGCCAGTCGATCGCCACCGACGGCAACGCCATCACCACATTCAAGGTGCAGAACCCGGATCTGTGGCCCGAAGGCAAGTACAAGGTCGAGATTTCCCTCGACGGCAAGCCGGTGGCCAAGCAGGATTTTGAAATCAAGAAAAGCTGAGGCGAGGAACGAGTGACAAGGATGAGAGGCAAGAGAAGATCACGAAGCCCCACGCTCTTGCTCGTTGCTCACTCCTTGTCACTCAATCCTCTCTTTCAAGCGCCTTGCGGCCGAGCGCCGGATCGTCGGTGAAGAACGCGTCGATGCCGGCATCGAGATAGGCGCGGATCTCGGCGATCGAGCCGACTTCGTTGAACGTCTGCGGATCGTTGCCCTGCCACAGGTTTTTCGGCTGGAAATAATTCTCCGGGCGGAACGTGTACGGATGCAGTTCGAGTCTGGCTGCATGCGCGTCATGCACCAGCGCCGTGGGCGCGTCGAGCGTGCCGTCGGGCTTGAGCGGGATGATCGCGCGGATGTTCGGGCCGATCGCGTCCGCATAGGCTGCGATCTCGCGCAGACCGGCCGGCGTCATCATCTGCGCATAGCTGAGCTGGCCGTCCGCGGCCGTCACATCATAGGGTTGCTGGTCGGCGCTATCGAGCAACTGCAGCAGGCGGATGTTCTTGTGATCGCCACCGGCAAGCTTGCCGCGCAGATATTTCAGGTTGCCGATCTCGAACGACTGGATCTCCACCGGCGCCTTGCGTGTGTAGCTGTGTGCGGCCAGCGCAGCGAGCAACTTGTCCTCCATCGGCAGGCCGAGCTTGCTGAAATACGTGCCGTGCTTGATCTCCGGAATGATCCCGACGACCCGCTCGCGCGCCGCGGATTCGGCAGCGACGAAGTCGATGATCTCGTCCAGCGTGATGATCTGGAACTGCCCGTCGTATTGCGTGCTGCGCAGCTGCGGCAGTCGCTCGCGTGCGCGCAGCGTCTTCAGCTCGGCCAGCGTGAAGTCCTCAGTGAACCAACCGCTGGCTTCATGACCGTCGATACTCTTACGCGTCTTGCGCGCGGCAAATTCCGGATGGGTCGCCACATCGGTGGTGCCGCTGATCTCATTCTCGTGGCGTGCCACCATCACGCCGTCCTTGGTCATCACCAAGTCCGGCTCGATGAAGTCGGCGCCGTCGGCGATCGCTTTGGCATACGAGGCCAGCGTATGCTCCGGTCGCAGCGCGCTGGCGCCACGATGGCCGATCACCAGCACCTTCGCGGCAATCGGCTTCTCGGCAGCCGGCTTCCCGGTAGCGTGAGCGGCAGCGGACATGGGGATTCCGAGCGTGATGGCGATAGCCAAGCATAAGCGATGCATGTGGGCTTCCTGGGGTGACACCGCGCGAATACGGCGAGTGCAGGTCGGTACGTGTCGGTGAGCTTGCTGGCATTCAATGACAGGGCAATGTCATTCAATATGGAAACCGACCGACGCCATGCAGGAAGTTGCGCATGCGCTGGTACGCCGATTTCGAGTGCAGCGCCGAGGGGATGACATGCCCATTCGCGCCGGGAAAATCCTGCTTGTGCTTGCGCGGGATCAGCGTCTTCCAGAGTAGTGCTCACGACGCGCTCTTGCCGCGAACGCTAGCGGGGGCAAACCAGCTACGCCTCCGCAGCGCTTCCCCAGGCTGGTATTGCATTTGAGTTGACGCAGGAGGTACGACGCGCGCGAAGATATGCCTGACGGCGCTAGCCCAACGCGCCGCGATGACGTTCAACTACGTCGCCGGAATATGGTTCCAAGCTGTCGATCTCCTGAGCGCCATCTCCCCCAAATCACGCCCGCTGCGCAAGGCCGGTGACAAGGAAATTGAATTCAGTAGGAAGAACTGGTGGAAGCTGGCGTCTCGCTCGCCGATTGAGCTCCGGGTGAAGAAGCCATAGCGGTGCCTGGAAGGGTCAGCGCAGGATTTTCCTGTTGCGCCTGCAACTGGCGGATGTTCTGTTGAACCGTCTCGAGTTGACTGCTTGTCGCCCGCAAATCGGTACTCAGCGAAACCGCTTGCTGGCGACCATGCTCCTGCAACGCGGCTACCTGCTGACCTTGACGCTGTTGGCGGGTGAGATCCTTCTGCAGCTGGTGCAGGCGTTGCTCGTTCATCGAAACCATCAGGTCGGCGTATTTCTTGCCCGCCTGCAAGCGGATCGTGTCGATGTCCACTTCGGCCAGCTTCTCTGTCTGCGCGACGAACGTGCGATAGATGCTTTCGGCATCCTTGACCGAATCGGTGCGAATCACCCGCCAGAAGGTCTTGTCATGGAACAGCGCGACGTAATAACTGAGCTTGTCGGCCTGGAACAGAAGACTGGTGCCGTAAGTTCCGTTGTGCGTATTGCGCAGCTCCACCAACTGATGAGCATCGATCAACTGCTGAAGGTCATACGACGTGCTCTCTGTAGAGTCACTTTGCGCGGCGCTGACTTGAGTCGCGGTCGACGAGGGCGGTTCGGCCGCTGCGGCGGACAAGGACATGCTGAAAAATATCGCCACTGCGAGAACCGGCAAATGCCTTTTCACGGCTCTGCTACGCGTCATTGAATTCATTTCCTGCTTTCCCCCTTCCGATCTACAAGTGGACGGCATCAGCAATGCGGCACTTCGCCTCAACTCAGCAGGTCGAGGATGAGCGCCTTCGAAACCGCCTGCGTTTTATTCACGACATTCAGCTTCACCAAAGTGCCAGTGATATGAAAAGTGACGGTGCGCTCGGATATTCCAAGAATCGCGCCGATTTCACCCACCGTCTTGCCTGCAGCACTCCAGCGCAGCACCTCCCTCTCGCGGGCAGTCAATTCGGTGGCAGGTCCTGGCATCAATTTTTTCAGCTCGACGGATCCTATCAACCCATGAACCACATGCGATAGCCAGACCAGCTTCATTTCCGTATCTGCCAATTCGGCCTGGGTCACCGCCTGGCTCGACCGTGCAAGCGAAAGCATGCCCGTTGTCATGCAGGCACCGTGAGTGGCCAAGGCCCATCCATGCCTGATGCCATGCGAGCGCGCGTCCTCCCAGAAATCGGGCCGGCTGTCGACGGCAGTATCTGCCCAGATCAGGGGTGAAGAATCATGCGTCACCCGCTGAATGATGGGGTCGATATCAAGATATTTGTTTGCGAAGTAATGATCCAACCAGTGCGCTGGATACGTGCTCGACCAGATGACCACCGGTTTCGAAACCGATAGAGGTATCCGAAGAACGTAGGAACAATACTCAAAGCCCAGCTGACTCACGATCTCCGCGAGCTCCAGAACGATGGCATCGACGGACTCCGCCGATGCAGCAAGTCTGTTCAAGCACTGCTCACGCCAAACCGTCACATTGATCGTCCTGTCAATCTGCAGAAGTTGACAGCTGCCTACGTTGCCTGGCGGGAAATAGGATGACCCGACCCGACATTCATCTGGAAGCCCCGTGACCTCATTGTCGCCATCATACAGATCCGGCGCCAGATTTTCTGACGGATACATACGCCTGACATTCGATACGTTTTCCGATCTCGAATTCAGCCGGAAGCAGATCTGGGAAGACCGGACTTTGTTGGAAGAGCTCATCTCCGATGACATTCCAGCGCATCGGGCAGGCTACTGCGAGTGGTCAATCGACGACGCGCTTCATCCTGTCAGCATCGGATGGGCGTGGTTTGGCCTTGAGAGCGAACAGGTATTTCTCGCGCCTGGCGGAATAAGCAGAAATGTCATGTTCGTTACCCCATCTGGATTCGACCTCGGAGCACACAGAACGAGTGAATTGTTGAGCGCATGGCTTTCGGTCGAGCCTTGGCAACACGTTGATCGATCCCTTCAATCTCAGGCTTTCACTGATCTGAGTCATTAGGAACTCTCCTATTCATTCCCCGCCGCAAGAACCATGGCATTGCTTGTGCGTGAGCCCACGCACAAGCCGCCCCACCCCCCATTTCGTTGGTAGTGCGTATCCGCCCTTTTGGCAACTGTAGAAACTTACAGTTATCGAATCCGTGGAGATTCTCCTTCAATGCCGTCAACCGGTCGAACAGGGAGACGGTATATGTTGACGGTGCTGACGGGTACAAGGAACCAGTTACCCATTGGCCTTGAGATGGAACTCGCAACTTATCGCCACAGCGTATTCATCGACGCGTTGGGGTGGCAACTGCCCACAGAAAATGGACTGGAGCGGGATCAGTTCGATCGAACTGACACCGTTTACGTCGTTGCAAGAAGCGGCAATGGCCCCGTCTGCGGATGTGCCCGCCTGCTACCCACGACCAAGCCATACCTGCTGGATGAAGTTTTTCCGCATCTGATGAATGGCCAGCGCGCACCGCGCTCTCCGGAAGTGTGGGAGCTATCGCGGTTCTCAACGAAGCCCACCGATGGGAATTTGCCGATCTCCCGCGAGGAAGCCAGGGAGCGCTTCTGTGATCTTTTTGTTGCCGTTGTCGAAGCCGCCACAGCGCTCGGAGCCACACGCCTGATCACTTTCACCGCCATGGGAGTGGAACGGATACTCAGATCCATTGGCATGCATGCGCATCGTGTCGGGCCGCCACAGCTGATCGATAACGAACCGGTACTTGCCTTGTGGATCGAACTGGATAGTCAGACGCGCCAGGCGCTTCAATTACCCACGAGCGCCTATGTGGGCAATCATCATTAAGCCTTCTCCAGGAAATGGAGGGGCACTCATACTTTCCGTATCGGCTCCCCATCTGAAAATCAGCAATCGAGAGGGAACGCTCGCCCGTCGAACCATTCACTCGCTTTGACTAACAAACCGTCGCGGAGCGGCGTTTGCAGGGGGTGTCTTCATGCAACTGGCTTTCTCGAACGAGCACGCGATCGCCAGCGATCCTGGAAATGAGCGAAAGCTGTTCCCTTGTGATCTGGCTTCCTTATCCAGAACACTGAGGGTTTTCAGGATCGAGATGGTGCTGCTCGACAGTGCAGCGCCTCGCGCTTTCATCAAGACCAGAACGCAGGGCGATTCATTGATTTGCGGCGCTGAATGCGCCTTTCCGCTTCGCGGCCGGTTCAGCATGCCAGCCGAATGGTTTTTGTTCGGCTACATCCATCGCGCTGGGGAAAACAGCTGGTGCCATGCCATTCCGTTGGCGAGCGACACACTCTTCACCGTCATGGCGGGGCACACCTCTGACTTCACATTCACTGCAGGTACCCGCGTTACCGTCGCCCTGTTGCCAGCGGCAAGGTTGCATGAATCTCTGGCACGGCTGGATCCTCTTCAGATCAACGCTGATGGCCTGTCGAGCCTCCTCCGTCTTTCGGAGATCAAGAAAGGCGCCCAATTGCGGCAGGCTCACAAAAACATCTGGCGGCAGTTGACAAACATCTCTTTGGCGGGACTCGATCCCGCTCAACCAGTGGTTGACATCGATCTTGAATCCCTTCTGGATGTCCATCTGGAAAGCTGTCTTGGCGCTGCCAGGAATGACATCTCCAACTGCTCCCGGAGTCGGCGTCGGCACTATCAGATCGTGCTGCGTACTGAAGAATTCATGCGGGCGAATCTTAGCGATGACATCTACATCGCAAGCATGTGCGATGCCGCGGAAGCAAGCGAACGTGCTCTGCGTTATGCATTCGAAGACCTGATGGGAATATCTCCCATTCGATATCTATCGATGCTGCGTCTTTGCATGGCCCGCAGGAACCTTTCATTGTCCGACATGAGCAGACATTCGGTGAAGTCGGTGGCGATGAATTGCGGGCTGCGGGATCTTTCCCGCTTTGCGGAGAGCTATCGGCGCATATTTGGCGAACTGCCTCATGACACCCTGCTGAGACCAGCCCAGGGCAATGCATTTCCAACGAACTGACAAGCGACTTCGATCCAGCAGCTTTCCGACGACCAGCCCCTTATCGACGCCTGCAACTCGGCACCCCTTGTCGCCGCCATCGACAGCTTCTAGTGCTTAGTGGCGTGCCAGCCCGGACAGCTCGACGCGACGGTTCGGTGAAAGGCAAACAATCAGGGCGGCACGACTGGATTTCGGGCACGTCACACGGGGATCAGCCTCGCCTCGACCTTCCACTCTGATGGCGTTGTCCGGCACACCTCCTGCAACCAGATAGTCGCGTACGGCATATGCACGGCGCCGCGACAGCGCGAGATTGTAGTGTTCGCTGCCGATGATGTCGGTGTATCCGACGATGAAAATATCCTCAACCCCGCTCGCACTCTGCACTTGCTGCAGAAGACGCGAAAGCTGATCACGGCCTTCGGCGGTCAATGTGGCTCGATCGAAGTCAAAGATGGCTTCCGAAGACAGGCGCACTGGTTCCCGCGGCATGAGCACTGGCGCGGGAGCCGCCGATGCCGTGTCTCGTCGGGCAAGGACTGTCTGGCATGACTCCGGCTTCCAGTTTGACCCGGTGGAGCGTCCATCTTTGTCGAACTCGATCTGATACTGGCAACTGAAATGATCGGTGCTCCCTTCGTCCTTCCGGAAATCGAAAAGGTAATTCCACTTCCGTACTCCGAAAACACCCTCGTTGAAATGGGGGGCACCAAGCAGGGCATAAAGCTGATCCTTGCTCATCCCCGGAGCCACAAGGCGGAGATTTTCGAGGTTGACGAAAATCCCCTCAGGCACCGTGGCGCGCGCAGGATCCGGAAAGATCACCGCATCACCTCCTCCCTGTTCGGCGGGCGCTTTCGTTTGCACGCTATGGCAGCCGGCAAGCGCCAAGATCGCCAGCATGATCACTGGCCATCTGAATGGATGACTGTTTATGGATTGCATGTGCTTCCCCTGAAGGTTCCAGCAAGCTCATGGTGAGAGACCATTACCATTGCATCCCGGCTCCGATCGAAACGCCGGCATCTCCTCGCGTGTCGGTTGATCCAGTCAGCTTGTATACCCAGCGCCCGCCCTCGGAAATGGTGGAGACGCCAATCGCGAGGCTCGATTCACCGCGAAACGATCCGGCAGCCACGGCAGCCATGCTTTTGCCTGGTTCATAGGCTTGCGGAAGCCCCCCCATGGCCATCGCGGCGGCTACGCCGGCATTGGCCCGATTGCTCAATTGCTGAACCTTCTGATCGGTATAGGCGTTGGCCCAGTTCACTGACTGCCTGAGGCCTGCGTTCAACTGCCCTACATTGACGGCATCACTGTCCGCCACGCCCGCAGCCAGGTTGTGGATCGCCGTCTCACCTTGTGATGCGGCGAGGAGTCGGGTACCCGAACCGTTCCCCAGCGTGACATTGTTGTAGTCGACGGAGCCGTCGCTATGCATGTCATAGTGGACTATGCCCTTCTCGGATGCCGTGACTGAGGCATTGAGCTGACCCACGTTCACCGCGTCCGTAGCTGCGCTGCCAGCAGCCACATTGGTAATTTGCCGCTGGCTGCCGCTGCTGCCCACCGAAACCGTATTCGCGCGATCGGCGACAGAACCTGCTCCGATGGCCACCGAGTTGTTGGCGCTTGCTGTCGCACCATCGCCAATCGCGATGCTGTCGCTGCCGCTAGCTTTCGCCACCGGGCCGATCGCCACACTGTTCGTGCCGCTCGCAGCCGAGTTGCCCAACGTGGAGTTCACGTTGAAATATTTGACCGTTCCACTGCCGCCGGAAAGATTCTGCAGATCGTTGTACAAGCTGTAGTTGCTGTAGACGCTGCTGGTGTCCTGGGTCCAGTGCCACAGCTGCGAGCCGTTGACCGCGTCCGTGCTGCTCGCCGATTCGGCTCCTGCAGCGAGATGGGTGATGCCGACCGCAGCTCCGCTGCCATCCCCAGTCAAGGTGATGCGATTAGTGGCGTTGCCCGACGTATCGGCATCGTATTTCACTGCCAGCTTGTCCACCGATTGCACCTGATTGCCGACCGCTTCCAGCTGCGCGACGTTGACGGCATCGCCGGCCGCCGATCCAGCCGCAATTCCGGTGATCTGCCGGCCACCGATATTCACCTCGCCGAGCGAGCTCTGCGGAGCCACCAGGCCGTAGGCCGAATAGCTGCCCATCGCTCCGACGAGCGTGACGGAACCCGCACCCAGCGCAATGCTGTTGGCCATGCCGGCGCTGGCGCCTGCGCCAAATGCCATCGCGTTGGTGGCATTCGCTGCCGCTGCATTGCCAATTGCCACGCTGCCGGTGCCACCGGCACTGGACAACGGCCCGACGGCAACGCTGTCAGTACCGCCAGCATTGCCATCTGCCAGCAGTGAATTGACGTGAAAATACTTGATGCCCTGCCCGGTGCCGCTGCCAGTCAATGCATTGAGCACATTCTGCACCGAGCTGTAGCTACCTCCTGCATAGCTGAATCCTGCAGTCACCGCTCCAGTCGTGCTGTTATAGATCGAGGTCCCACCCAGCGAGTTCGCGATCGACGTGCCGAGCACGTTGACACCGGTAGCCAGCGAGTAGAGCTGCGAGCCGTTGACCGCATCGGTCGAAGCCGCGGAAAGCACGCCTGGCGCCACGTTCTGGATCTGTCGCTCCTGCCCGGAAGCACCGATCGACAGTACCGACAGCCCGGTGCCCGCCGCCGTACCGCCGAAGAAGGCCAGCTGGCCGACATGCGCTGCAGCCGTGACCGAACCAGTGCCCAGCGCCACGTCACCAGCCTGGGTCGAAACGGCTCCCGCGCCGATTGCGACGCTGTCCAGGCCCACTGCATTGCTGCCGGTGCCGGTACTGTTGGCCTGGAAGTACTTGGTCCCGGTACTGTAGATGTTCGTGATGCTGCTGTTGGTCGCATACAGCTGCGCGCCGTTGACCGCATCGGTGCTGGTTGCGCTCAGCGCGCCCTGATGCAGATTGCTGATCGTGGTACCACCGGTCACGCCACCATCTGCGCTCGGCGGTCCGGCCAAAGTAACGCTGTTGTAATTCGGCGTGCCATCGAGATTCGCGTCGTACTGGACGGCATGATTACCCAGTACCGAAACCTGATCGCCCACGGCTATGAGCTGTGCCACGTTGACTGCATCCGTGGCCGCCGTGCCAGCGGCGACGCCGGTGATCTGGCGATACTGCGCGGCACCTGCATTGCCCACCGATACCGCGCCGAGAGTACTCGTGGTCGCGTTGACCGAGGCAGCATCGGCCGCGCTGGCGTTGGTCGGAATAAAGCCTGCCTGACCGGCCGCCGTGGAAGCGACGGCACCAAGCCCGAGTGCCACGCCACCCACTGCAGTCACGCTCGCGCTCTGGCCCAGGGCGGTGCCGTCGGTCGCCGTAACCGCAGCTCCCTGTCCCACCGCGGTCGAACGCAGCGCAGCGGCACTCGCGTTCATGCCCAGTGCTGTGGCGTTGTTACCGGCCGCTGCATTACGGCCGAACGCCGAACTCTGCGCCGACGTGGCCTTCGCGCCAGATCCGACAGCAGTCGATTGCGGACCGCTGGCCAGCGAGCCGTCGCCCACTGCGATGGTGTTCTGCGCGGATGCGATGGCGTTGTTTCCGAGTGCCACTTCGCTGATCCGCGTGAGGTCCGTGGGGTCACCTGCAATGGCCCCATTGCCGATGGCTATGCTGTTGGTGCTGATCGCCCGGCTGTTGACGCCGACCGCCACGGCATCGGTACCCAGTGCGCTGCTGCCGGTGCCGGTGCTGTTGGCCTGGAAGTACTTGGTGCCGGTGAGGTTGATCGTGTTGATGGTCTGGTTGGTCGCATACAGCTGCGAGCCATTGACCGCATCGGTGCTGGTTGCGCCCAGCGCGCCCTGATGCAGATTGCTGATCGTGGTGCCTCCGGTCACGCCACCATCCGCGCTCGGCGGTCCGGCCAAGGTGACTGCCGTGTCGGTCGCGTCGTTGTATTGCACCGCGTTGCCCACCAACGCCGACACGCCCCGCAGCTGCGCGAGGTTCACGGCGTCGGTAAGCGCGCTGCCGGCTGCCACGTTGGTGATCTGCCGCTCCTGACCCGGCGATCCGATGGAGACTTCGCCGGCGGATGTCTGCGGCGCACTCAATCCAAAAGCGGTATAGCCACTTTGCGCACCACGGCTGGCCGCGGACTGGAAGCCTAGCGCCACGCTGTTGGCAACGCTGGCCGTCGCCTCGGCGCCGAGAATGGTTTGCGCGTTGGCGGTGCCGGTGGCGGCGTCACCGATCACCACCGAATGTCCGAGCCGCGCCTCGTAATCCGCAGTGGGTACACCGCTGGGATTGGTAGGATCGTTGGTGCCGGCGCCGGGGAACGCCGTATTGGCGTCGACCGCCGGCAGTGTGTGGCTCGCACCGGTGCCGATCACGACTTCTTTTGAACCATTGGCAGTTGCGCCGTCGCCCATCAGCACTTGGTAGTCCTGCGCCGCATTCACGCCCCAGCACGACTCGGTCAATATTCCGAGAACGTTGAGACAGGTGGATGCCCAAGCCGGCGCCGCTCCCGGTAGCGCAAGACCCAGTATGCCTCCGGCACCGCCATTGTTTATGTTGTTGATGTAACTGTCGGAAGTGACCCCGCCAATCAGCGTCAAATGGGAGTTGACACCTGTCGCGCCGACATAGGCCCCACCGGTGCTGGTAAGCGCCGTACCCACCGGCGTCAGATTGAGCAGCGGCAGACCCAACGCACTCAACGTTGAATATCCCTGCGTGAAGTTCGTGTTGATTACCCGCAAGGATCCATTGACCACGTAGTCGCCCGGACCTCCGAACAGCGTATTTGTCGATGGACCGAGCAACTGGGTAGTCGTGCCGACGACGCCACCATTGCCGACAATCAGGCCGGTAGGTGTAGGGCCCGGAGGTGGCACTACCGGAACTGCCGCGAAGATGGGTGCCATCAGGGAAAATTCACTGGCGCTTGCAAACGCAGGCAGCAGCGCGCTCGACAAAAGCAGGGGTGAACTACCACCTGCCGGCAATTGAGGATCCGAAGAAACTAACCCGGCCGCGTCCGACGACTGACTGCCATCATCCACCTGAGCGCCATCGATCGCCTGTTTGACCTTCGCGTCCTTGCCGGCAGGAGTTCGACGGCGATCGGCAACCACGTTGTTCTGGGAATTACCCGAGTTCGATTTTCCGGTTGGATCGGTACTCACTGGTGCAGCGTCTTGTCGCGAGCCGGCAGCCGCGCTTCCAGTCGGCGCGACTTGACGCGGTGTCGACACGGTCTGACCGCGACTGTCCTTGCTGGCAATAGCGACGACCCGCGCCTGAGCAACAGCTGGAGCAGCGCCGGCATATACCGGCTTTCCTGACCGGTGCGAGATGCTGGCCGAGATCTTGGAGGCAGGCTGCAAATGCCGCGTCGTTGGCGCCGGTTGCGTCGCGGCGGCAATGGTTACCGAAGATTCTCCCGGTACCTTCACATCTCCGCCCGGCGTTGCCGTTGAAACGTGATCGTATTTGTCGACCAGAGGGGCGAGATCCGCCAGCTTCGCATTGCCGATGGACTGGGCAGAGACGGAAAATGTACCGATCAATCCGAACATGGCTGCCAGAAGCAACGATGTTTTCCGCCTGGCACCGCAGGAAGCTGTGCCGATGCGCTTTTCGGAGGAAGCCAGCTCCGAAACGACAATCAAGGTATTACGCGATCTGCACCAGATCAGACGATAGATGCGATTCATCGAAATTGTCCCCTGTTGCGATGACTGACACTCGGTTGGCGATCCTTGGCGGCCCCATTGGAGCGCACCGCACGCGGAGCCAATGCACTAATCCGGCACAGCGGTGCGCATTTTCGGCACCATCAGGAACGAATCCGGCAAACGATGGACGGCACAACTCAGGGAGCGGGTTCATCAGTTCGGCCATTGGATACGCTCACCCTGCGAGCGCCGCTTCCGCGGGCCACATGACAGCAGCCGGAAGTCCCTTGAAGTTGGCGTTATCCGGGCAAGGCCAACGGAAGATGCGACGACTTCACATGCAACGCGGACTAATGATGGCGTCGATGGTCAATCACATCGGTGCCACTCACGCCGGGAAGCGTGGCGCGGCGGCGCGCAAGCGTATGTGCGCTAAACCATAATTTGGCCGCATCAGTTACCCATAATTTGGCCGCAACGATTCTAAGAAGCTCGACGAATGCGATCGTGGGCGCTTATGGAAGGTTCAACAGGCTAGGCTTCGAGAGCTACCGGCTCCTGTCGACGGACTCCAACACGTCCAGAACACTGTTGATTGCTTTCAACAGGTGAGGGGCTTTACTCGTCAAGGCACTCAAACGTCGGAAAACAGTGTCGAGATGGATTTCATCTTCCGGGTCTAGCGGGTTCAATCCGAGTCTTGTGCAAATTTTGTGCACACTTTCGTTGTATGTCTTGAAGTGGCCGCTCTCGATTTTTGAGACTAGGGAACGCTCAACCCCGGTCTCCATACTCAATTTACCCTGAGATTTTCCGGATTTCAGGCGGAGATCGGCAATTCGCTGCCCCAGCAATCGGGCGCCTCCGGGAGTTGTAATTCGTTCGGCCATGTGCAATATATTTGCATATATTGCACATAAGGGTTCCGATGGCGGTTTACGTTGACAACGAATGCATTGCCTGGAAAGGTCGGGAGTGGTGCCACCTGGTCGCTGACACTCTCGTCGAACTCCATAATTTCGCGCAGCAACTAGGCCTGCGACGCATCTGGTTCCAAGATCAGGCGTCGTATCCTCACTACGACGTGACCACGGCAGTGCGCGCCCGCGCTCTTGGAATGGGGGCCGAGCAGGCTGATAGAGTCCAACTCATGGTCTGCTGCAGGAAACTCAAAGCCGAATTGAATCGGACCAGTTTGAGGGCAGGATAGGCGGTAACCCACATTTAGGTGTACTCATGGACGCTGCCCTGACCCAATCTCAATCCGACCTCACGCTGACGGCGTATTCCGAACGCGCACAGAAAAGTCAGCGCTTTGTCGGGACTGGGCAGCAGGCTCTCCAAAACTTGACCTTCGGATATTTCGGGGAAGTAGGCGGCTTGTTGGCCTCACTGAAGAAAGTCCACCGGGACAAGCTGCTTGAAACAGAACGCTACTTCGCGTCCGAGGAATTGGGAGACGCCCTCTGGTATCTCCTCGCGGTATCGCATGCACACGGCATCAAGCCAGCCACCTTGGGAGAAGTAGCACTGGGTGCTCTTCGAACTCACTACGGCGAGCACTCAAAAGCCCTTGATGGGGAAGTCTCCTTCAAGAACATTGACGCGCTCATACAGGCTCAGGTGAGCGGTGGGAAGGAAGACCGCGATCAACTGCTCAGTGAACTCGCCGCCGCCGCAGGCGAACTAGCTGCCGCGACTGGGCGGCAGACAGACATTCGCAATGCCGCACCGATTACCGACTTCCTCGGATACCATCTCGCGCTTTTGGCCCGAGTTGCTGCTTCCTTTGAACTCAACCTTTGCGCGATCGCTGCAAGCAATCTGACGAAAATCGCAGATCGCTGGCCTGGAGAGCAGTTAAATTACGTCCCACCCTTTGATCTGAGTGCAGACTTCCCAGAGTACGAACAGTTGCCACGAAGCTTTATCGTCGAGTTTGACGAGCGCGTAAATGGCAAACAGAAGTACGTCGTCCAGAGCATCAAAGGGATTTTTGTCGGTGATCGCCTGACCGACAACAGTGTCGAGGAAGACGGATACCGATTTCACGACGTGTTTCACTTGGCATATGTCGCACACCTTGGTTGGTCCCCCGTCATCCGCGGGCTACTGAAGCGGAAGCGCAAATCGAAACCTGACGTGGATGAGAATCAAGACGGTGCGAGGGCCATGATCATCGAGGAAGGTATTGCGACGTGGATCTTCAATCACGCGAAAGCTCGCGGCGACGGATTCGCCAATGTCGAGCGAGGCCAACTCGCATTTAGCCTCCTGAAGCAAATTCGCCAAATGGTTCGCGGATACGAAGTCGATGCTTGTCCACTATGGCAGTGGGAGTGTGCCATCCTCGACGGTTTCAGTGTCTTTCGCGAGCTCTACCACGCAAGGCGTGGCAGGGTACACGTCGACATGAACGCGCACACCCTCATTTTTGAATCAATGGATCCTGCAATACGATGAACATCGAAGACCTTGTTAGCGCACTAGCGAGCATCCGACTTGCCAATGTCTTCAATCCCTATGCCGACGTGTGTCCGGTCCATGACCGGCCGGACGCGCCCGCAGCACGACGCGCCAATCTGATTGGCTTTCTGAAAGCAGCCAAGCGTCTGCGCACAGATACGATCTGGATGGGTCGCGATCTTGGCTACCGCGGTGGTCGCCGAACGGGCCTGGCCTTGACCGACGAACGCCATTTGCCGGTCATTGCTTCGATCTACGGCAGCCGCGCAGGCCAAGCCACCGTCGGGCCGCCGATGGCTGAACGCACTGCGGCGGAAATTTGGGCCATCCTTTCCAGGTTGTCGGCGCCGCCATTCTTGTGGAACGTCTTCCCGTTTCACCCACACGAACCCGACGCCCCCTTCTCGAATCGTAAGTTCACGGCGCGCGAGCTCGCTGCGGCCCACGGCATCAATCAAGCATTGATCCGAGAACTGGGTATCCGGAGGATCGTAGCCATTGGTCAGGATGCGGCACACTACAGTGCCGGCTTCGGCGTTGAGGTCATCGCCGTGCGTCATCCCAGCTATGGCGGAGTAAACGAGTTCCGCGCAGGCATACAAACCTTATACCCGACTTTCAGACGCCCCGAAAATCGCCCTCTCGAATTCGAACTCGCCTGATCCGGCTTCGCCGGAAGGTTCACAAGGAATCTAGGAAGACACGCCCTTTCACAGCGCCGCCCCAATTACTGAGGTCAAGTTCGGCATGTGTGGAGACACAAGTCAGCGTGCCCAGATCTAGCGTGGAATGGGCAGCCACATATTTCTGGAGTCGCGCTAAACCAACCAGATTCCCAAGAGCTCGCTCGCAGTAACGGTGCGAGCGATAGATTGCCGTCAGATCCAAAATGTGTCGATCCGTGATCTTGAAGCTAAGGTGGCTCAAACATGGCCCGCCATAGGGACGATTTCGGTCCTGGCCTGGGTCATAGGTCGCCAGTTCGGCGCCCGCTTCGTCCACTGGGTCGATATCCTGCGTTGGATCGGATGGTGAAAGTTCGTAGGTCGATTGGTAGACCGAACCACCTGTCGTCGCTGCCCTTTTTAGTTTTTCGATTAATACCTCAAGTGGATTGATCTCGGTGCCATCTGGCGTCCTCCTCCTGATCATGCGATCAAAATACTGCCCCCACGTCCCACCCTTCTTCGCGCGGCCGAGAAGCCGCAGATACTCCGGATAGAAGTCGGGACGGCCGCGCCGGGCATACAGCCCCTGCGGAAAGATCGTTCCAGCGATGGTATCGATGGAAAGTCCCGTACCCTGAGTGACGATTCGCGAATCGACGAGTTGAAGAATTTTCTGGTCACTTCGCGTCAACGTTCCGGGACGAGGAATCTCCAACACTAGATTCCTGCCGGTCCCGCCCGTCGCTTGCAGATGCCTGGCGACAGCTAACCAGGTCGGCACGATGCGTTCATTCGAGTCGAATAAGGCAGCCATCCATCAACCTCCGAAAGCACAAAGCGTATGGTTGTCGATGTACGACTCGGGCAACCAGGCGTGTCCACCGTGCCCCCAACTCGTTCCCCAGCTGTTGCGAATCAGCACGTGACGTTCCAACGTCGTGGCGTCGTGGCCGATACCGACCACGACGATCGCATGCGATAAGCCAAAGATGGCATGGGGTGAATAGGGGATTTGCGCTGCAATGGTCGATGCACTGAAGAATTCGACCGTTAACCGCGTGACCAACCCAATTGACTGATCATTCGCGAGGGCATCTTCGATGGCCCGCATCACGGGCACCTGCAGGGCATACTTCCCCGTGAACAAGGGCGCGCAGGGTGGATTCGAAATGAGCGGAAGAGCGGGCTCAACCGGGGCGTATG
>DASZCB010000038.1:0-2547 GCA_035943575.1 Rhodanobacter sp.
CCAGCCCGTCCAGAGCAACCAGCACTCCGCGCCACTGGAGATCACCTGTGAAATTCATGCAATGCCTGCTGGCCCTCGCCCTGCTGTCGCCGGCCCTGACCGTGCGGGCGGATGAGGGTCCTTATGTGCCTGAAACCGATCCGCTGGTGCTAAAGAAACTCGCTGCGTGGCAGGACTGGAAATTCGGTTTCATGATCCACTGGGGCCCATACAGCCAGTGGGGTGTCGTCGAATCCTGGTCGATCTGCTCCGAGGATGTGCCGTGGTGCGCGCGGCCTGCTGGCATCAGCTATACCGACTACAAGAAGAAATACGAGCAGCTGCCGACCACATTCAATCCCGTGAAGTTCGATCCCGCGCAATGGGCACGGGCCGCGAAGGATGCCGGCATGCGCTATGTGGTGTTTACCACCAAGCACCACGACGGCTTCTCGATGTTCGACACGCAGCAGACCGGCTACCGCATCACCGCGCCCGATGTGCCGTTCCATGCCAATCCGCGCGCGAATATCGCGAAAGAAGTCTTCGATGCCTTCCGCACGCAGGGCCTCGGCATTGGCGCGTACTTCTCCAAGGCTGACTGGCACAATCCCGACTACTGGGCGCCGGAGTGGGCCACGCCCACGCGCAACACGAACTACGACACACGCAAGTACCCGCAACGCTGGCAGCGCTTCGTCGATTTCACCCACAAGCAGATCGGCGAACTGACCTCGCAGTACGGACCGATCGACATCCTCTGGCTCGACGCGGGTTGGGTGAATCCGCACAGTCATCCGAATGCGCTGGCCGGCAGCGACGAAATGCCGTGGCCGCAGGACATCGACATGCCGGGTCTGGCCACGCTTGCGCGCCGGAATCAGCCGGGCCTGATCGTCGTCGACCGTGCGGTTGGCGGGAAATACGAGGACTACCGCACGCCCGAACAGCAGATTCCCGATCACGCACTGCCGTACCCGTGGGAAACCTGCATGACCATGGGCGACTCATGGTCGTACAAGCCCAATGACACGTACAAATCCGCACGCGAGCTGGTGCACCTGCTGGTAGACATCGTCGCCAAGGGCGGCAAGTTTCTGCTCAACGTCGGCCCCGACGGCACGGGCCAACTGCCCGCGACCGCGTTGCAGCGCATGCATGATATCGGTGCGTGGATGAAAGTGAATGCCGGCGCGATCTACGCCAGTCATGCGATCGCGCCGTACGTCGAAGGCAAGCTGCGCTTCACGCAGATGCAGGACGGCAGCATCAACGCGATCTATCTGGCCGACGAAAACGAGCCGCTGCCGCCAGCTACTCTCATTCTCAAAAGCCTGCAACCGGCGCCCGGCACACAGGTGCAACTGCTGGGCGCGAGCGCGCCGCTGACGTGGAAGCGCGAAGGCGGCGTTTCCATCATCACGATTCCGCAGACTGCACGGCAGCGGGTCGCCGGTGCCTACGCGTGGACGCTCCATTTGTCGGCGATCCGGCGCTGACGGCCGCGTGCCGCCTTGCGATCAGTTCAACGCACGATGATCTCGTCCGCGAACACGTATGCCGGGTGGCCCGCACCGTTGTGGTCCGCAGGGAGCTCTCCGTACTGCTGCGCCACGACGCGGACGTAACGCGTGGTGATCGGGTGGCCGGCGTCGAATCTGACGTCGTGGATAATCGCGCGCATGTCATATGCGACGACATCGATCGGTGTCGTCTGGAGCGGCTTCCACGTCTTGCCGTCATCCGACACCGCGAAGCTCACGCTGCGCGGTAGCAGGATCCAGGAGCCACTCTGCTGCAGGAAATGCACGTCGATCGATTGCAGCGTAGTCGGCTGCTGCAAGTCGATCGTCGCGGCCATGTCGGTGCCGCTCCAGCCGACCCACTGGCCGTCGTGGAAATCCGTACCGCCGAGGATGCTATCAACCAGTTGCGTGGCGGCGACTGCATATTTCGGGGCAGGCGGATTCTGGTAGCTCACCGGCTTGCCCAGCGCCTTGTTGTCCACCAGGGTAAAGGTCGCGCTGGCCAGGTATTGAATGTTGCCGCGGAACGGCGCGATCTTGAGCGTCGCCGGCGCGTACAGATCCAACACGTCGTCAAACGCGGGTGATTGCGCGGTCGGCTCGCTGCCGTCGATGGTGTAGTGCATCCGCAGGTCGTCGAAACCACGCGCGGCGCGCAGGCGCCAGCGTCGTTGTTCCGCGTTGAAGCTCAGCCGGTAGTCGACGAGGTTCTTGTCTTCCGGGCCGTAGGCGACGTGCTGCGCGTCCAACCAGTGGTATTGGGTGTGCAGGCGTCGCAGGAAATCGGCGACATCGTGCGCGTCGGGATTCCACAGTCGCTCCGCGAACGCCAGCGTGCGCGGATACAACATCACCGCGGCGTTGAGCGGAGTGGCACGCTCGCTCCACAGTGGCGCCTCGGCGCCCAGGATCTGGTCGCGATGTTCTGCGTACATCGGATCGGCGAACGCGTCGGTCCGATAGACGTCCGCGACGGTGAGGCCGTCAATCGGTGAATCGAGATAGTACGGCCCGGCCACGATCAGCCGATTGCCGTTCGCTA
>DASZCB010000039.1:0-1711 GCA_035943575.1 Rhodanobacter sp.
GGTCACCTTGTCGACGATCGCGACGTAGTCGTCAGTGCTGGCGTAGCGCGGGCTGAAGTTGCCAGGCTTCGGATCCGGCCGGCCATACACCAGCCAGCGGATGCTCGCGAAGAAATCCTTGTCGCCGATCAGCTGCCGCAGCGAATGCAGCATCAACGCGCCCTTGTTGTAGATGTCCTGGCCGGGACCGGCCGTCTCGTCATAGACCTGTTCCTCGGTCTTGCTGGTGCCGGAGACGATCGGGTGACGGTTGCGCAGCATCAGGCGCAGCTGGTGCAGCCAGCTGAAATAGTCCATGTTGCCGTTGAGGTACTGGCTGTAGAGCGGTTGCATGTAGGTGCCGAAACTCTCGTGCAGCCACATGTCGTCCCAGTCGGCATTGGTGACCTGGTTGCCGAACCACTCATGCGCAAACTCGTGCTGCAGCAACCGGTCGAAACCGTAGCCGTCCTGACGGAAACCATTGCCGTAGGCATTGAGGGTCTGGTGTTCCATGCCCATGTGCGGAGTTTCCACCACGCCCATTTTTTCGTCGCCGAACGGATACGGGCCGATCTGCTGCTCGAAGAAATCCAGCATGCGTGGGAACCCGGCGAACAGCTCCTTCGCCTGCGCCTCGTGTCCGCGCAGATACCAGAACTGCATCGGGATGGTGTTGCCGTAGCGGCTTTTGTAGTCACCCTTGAGTTCATCGAAGGGCCCTACGTTGATCGAGATCGCGTAGGTATTCGGGTGCTTGGCGCGCCAGTGATAGGTATGGCGATCACCTTCTTCGGTGATGCCGATCAGCACGCCGTTGCCTGGCGCGGCAAGATCCTTCGGTACGGTGACCCAGGTATCGACCAGGTCGGGCTCTCCCTCGGTCTGGTCGATGCACGGCCAGAACAGGTCGCAACCCTCGCCCTCGACCGCGCTGGCGATCCACGGCTGGCCATCCGCGGTGTGGCTCCATACAAAGCCACCGTCCCACGGCGCGTTCTTCGCGACGTGCGGCTTGCCGCCGTAGCGCACGGTCACGCGAACCTTACCGCCAGCGGCAAGCGATGCGGGCAGCTGGATGCGCAGCCGTCCGTCCGGGTTGCTCCACGCGCTGGCGGCGAGCGTCTGGCCATCCAGATCGATCGCGCTGATCGGCAGGTTGCGATCCAGATCCAGCAGCAGCACGTCGGTGGCGGATTTGGCGGTGAAGCTCAGCGTGGCGCTGGCGTCGATGCTCTGCGCGGCCGCGTCGATCGTGAAGTGCAGGTCGGCGTGATCGAAATGCACGCGCGCCTGTTCGGCCGGCATCACGCCGCCCGAGTTCAGCGTTTGCGCCGTTAATGCCGGTTGGGTCGGTGCGACGGTCCTGGCGACCGGTACGCTGGTGCAACCGGCTAGGCCGAGCGCCACGCTGAGGGTGAGCAGGTGCAAACGATGATGCATGGCATGCTTCCGGGAAGTTGAATTGGCAGGATGCAATCTTTCGCGCCGTCACGACAACGCCAGAAGTCATGCCGCGTGGCACGCCGGAATGCGCGGCGGTGGACAGACGGCAGCATCACGCGTAAACACGGTCTGCAGCCATCCCCACCCGAGGATCAGCATGGACATATTGCCGAACGTTGCGCTCGCCGGCGGCCTTGCCTGGGCAAGTGGCATCCGCCTGTACGCCACGATCTTCCTGGCCGGCATGCTGGGCCGACTCGGCTATGTGCATCTGCCGGACGGACTG
>DASZCB010000040.1:0-2633 GCA_035943575.1 Rhodanobacter sp.
GAAGGACGGCTGCAGCCTGATCGCGACAAGGCGAGGGATGTGTTTGGCCTTCCGGATGGCTGGACGGTGCGCTGGCAGCAGGGGCAATGGACGGTCACTGCCAGGCCGGTACTGACCAGTGCGGTGGAACCGTCCAGACCACAGTTCCTGGTCACCGGCCTGTCCCTCTTGCTGGAGGAGCTCGGCCGGCTGCAACCCGGCAGTGTGGCGATTGCCGGTACGGCATTGATCGGCTGCACGGTCGGCATCGTGTTGCACGGCCATCGTTTCGGCGAGGGCGTGCTGGTTGGCATGGGCGCATGGCTGGGCGTGCGCATAACCCACAGAGAAGGTGATCATGGATCTCGGTAGTTTCTCGCCCGCCCTCATCATCACGTTGGTGGTGGCGCTGGCGATGGCGCCGTTCGTGGCGGTGATGGTGACCTCGTTCACCAAGATCGTGGTGGTGCTCAGTCTGCTGCGCAACGCGCTGGGTCTGCAGCAGGTGCCGCCCAATGTGGTCATCAACGGGCTGGCGATCATCCTTTCGATCTACGTGATGAATCCGGTAATCATGGATACGTACAAGGATGCGCAGGCGCAGATGAGCACGCAGGCACCCGGGCCGATGACGATGGAAAAGCTCGGCCAGATCGTGCAATCGGGCAAGGAGCCGCTGCGGCAGTTCCTGATCAAGCACAGTCACGACAGCGAGCGCGGCTTCTTCCTGCAGAGTGCGAAGCGCCTGCTGCCGGCGGATCGCCAGGCCGAGCTGAGTGCCGACGACTACATGGTGATCGTGCCTGCATTCACGGTGAGCGAGCTGACCGAGGCGTTCCAGATCGGTTTCCTGCTGTTCCTGCCGTTCCTGGTAATCGACTTGGTGGTGTCCAACATCCTGCTGGCGATGGGCATGATGATGCTGTCGCCCACGATGGTCTCGCTGCCGTTCAAGTTGCTGCTGTTCGTGCTGCTGAGCGGCTGGGCCAAGCTGATCCATGGCCTCGTCCTGACCTACCAGTAGGAGGCTGCGCATGTACGATCAGGAAATCCAGTTGGCGCGGCAGGCCCTGTGGCTGGTGCTGGTGCTGTCGGGGCCACCGATTCTTGCTGCGGCCATCGCTGGTCTGGTAGTGGCGTTTCTGCAGGCGGCGACGCAGATCCAGGAGCAGACTTTTCCTTACGCGGTGAAATTCATCGTAGTGGTGCTGGCGCTGCTGGGTACCGCCGCGATGCTCGGCGGCACGCTGTTCAAGTTCGCCGACGGATTGTTCAGCGGCTTCCCCGGCATGCTGCATTGATGATACCGGCGCCGTCGTTGCCGTTCTCCGTGCAGCAGCTGGGCGACCAGCTCACGGGTGTGGCGGTGACCCTGCCGCGCATCGTCGCGGCGTTCCTGGTGCTGCCCTTGATGACCTCCGAAACGGTGCCGTCGCTGGTGCGCAACAGCTTCTACGTGAGCCTGGCGATCCTTGCCTACCCGATGGCCGCGGCGGCCAGCCCCGGCACCACGATTATGACCGGCGCCAGCTGGGCGCTGGTGCTGGGCAAAGAGGTCTTCATCGGCCTACTGATCGGCTTCTGCTTCGGCATGGTGTTCTGGGCGCTGAGCGCCGCCGGCAGCGTGATCGACACCAAGGCCGGCGCGTCGATGGCGATGGATATGGATCCGATCGGTGGCTCGCAGAGCACGTTGACCAGTGTATTCCTGATGCAGGTGGGTACCTGGCTGTTCATGGTGACCGGCGCCTTCAGTGTGTTCCTGGACCTGCTGATGTCCAGCTACAAGCTGTGGCCGGTGGCCAGCATCCTGCCGCCGCTGCAGCCGGGCGGCATGACGTTCTTCGTCGACCAGTTCAGCTACCTGATGACCGCAGTGCTGGTTTTTTCCGCGCCGATGTTGGTGGTGATGTCGTTGGTGGACATCGCGCTGGGGCTGGTGAACCGTTATGCCCAGCAGCTCAACGTGTTCGCGCTGGCGATGCCGATCAAGGCCTGGCTTTCGACCTGGGTGCTGCTGCTCGCGCTGGGCGCGATGGTGGAGGTGGTGGTGCGCAAGTTGTATGAGAACCGCGGCCTGTTGCGCGAACTGCATCAGATACTTCACTGATCCATGAAATGCGGACGGACGGCTATTTGCCGTCGCGGGATTCGCGGATCGATTCGGCCCAGCGCAGCAATTCGGCGACCGCCTCGAAGAAATCGCCGGGCAGGAACTCGTCCACTTCGACCTGTTCGTAAAGTCCGCGCGCCAGCGTCACATTGCGCATGATCGGCACGCCGGCTTCCTCCGCTGCCTGACGGATCAGGGCGGCCTCGTGATCCTCGCCCTTGGCGACGACGACCGGCAGATCATCCTTGCCCTGGTCGTAGCGGATTGCGATGGCGAGATGGGTCGGGTTGGTGACCACCACACTGGCCTTGCGCACGCCCGCCAGCGTGTTCTGTTGCGCCCACTCCTGATGCAACTGGCGACGACGGCCCTTGACCATCGGATCGCCTTCGTTGTCCTTCAGTTCCTGCCGGATGTCGCGCCGGCTCATGCGCATCTTCTTGGTGAAGGCATGGCGCTGGTAGAACGCATCCAGCACCGAGACGAAAAAGAACACGAACAGCACGCCGGCCGCCAATCGTTTCACCGCCATCCAGTGTGC
>DASZCB010000041.1:0-3348 GCA_035943575.1 Rhodanobacter sp.
CAGATCGACCTCTTCCAGCGTGCCAAGCAGATCGGACGCCCATGCCTGCTGCGGATCGAAGCCGGGATCGAGCGAGGTGCTCAACCCCGCGGCATGCGCGCGCGCGAACAGCTTGCGGCAATCGGGCCGCAGCGCGCGCTGCAGGTAGTACGAGGAAACATGCAGGTGATCGGCACCGGCCAGCAGCGCGTCATCCACTTCATCCTCGCGGAGCGCGGCGATCGCGCCGGGGAACGTCACCAGCGCGCGATCCTGCGGTGTCGACAGCGACACGCTGACGCCGGTGCGCAATGCCGCGTCCGGCTGCACCGCGGCGATGTCGATACCGGCGCCTCGCAGCGCATCGAGACAATAGGAGCCCCAGCTGTCGGCACCAAGCTTGCCGCGGAATGCGACGGGATTGCCCAGCCGGGCCAGTCCCATCGCACAGATCATCGAAGAGCTGCCTGGCGTCATGCAGAAGTCGTCAGCCAGCACCTCGCGACCCGGCGTCGGCAGCGCATGGCAATGTTTGAAAACCAGATCGACGTTGATTTCGCCAACCACCAGAATGCGTTTCACGCTTCCTCCTGATGCATCGGGAAGTGTTCGACCACGCGGGTGAGTACGCCTTGCGACGGCGTGTCCGGCTTGCCACCCAGCGTCAGGCAGCGGAAAAACGCGAGCATCTGACCCACCGCCACGTCCGCCAGCAATGGCAGCGCATCATCGGGCGCGCCCAGAGCCGGCAGTTCCACCGCCAGACCGTGCACGCCCAGCAGTTCGCTCGGAATACTCTCGCCCACCAGTACCCGGGTCATGCCGAGCTGCTTGCGCGACAGTTCGCGCAGTAGGTCGAGTTCGTATGCACGCACCGCCGGATCCGGCGACAGGAAGCCGACCACGAGGGTCTTGTCATCGAGGCTGGACATCGGCCCGTGGCGCAGGCCGAGATAGCTTTCCGCCATCGTGACAATACGGCCGTCGGTCATTTCCAGCATCTTCAGTGCGGACTCGTGCGCCGCGCCAAGTGCGCCGCCGCTGCCTAGATAGACGACGTTGCTGAATTCGCTGCTGGCGATCGCCGCGATGGCGTCGGCCTGTTCGTCGAAGATGCGCTGCACGCCCCCGGCGAGCCGGTTCAGCGCCACCGCAGCCTCCCCACTCTGCCGCTGAACCAGGCCGGTGCCTGCCAGCAGCAGGTTGGTGAAACTGCTGGTCATCACCAGGCTACGGTCGTTGGTACGCTCGTCGAGCACCAGCACACTGACCCGCGGATCGTCGCGATAGCTGGTGGCGAGCTTGCCGCTGGCGTTGCAAGTGATCACCAGATGCCGATAGTCCGACGCCTCGGCCAGCAACCGGCTCACCACGCCACAGCTTTCCGGGCTGTCACCCGAACGCGCCAGCGAAATCAGCAGACCGTTGCCCGGCGGCAATACGCTGCGCCAGTGGGTGAGCAAGGTGCCGGCGGCAATGGCTTGCGCCGGGATGCCCAAGCCGAGTTGCAGGCTCGGCGCCAAGCATTCGCCGATATACATAGAGCTGCCCGAGCCGGTCAGCACGATATGCTGTGGGCGCGGTTGCAATGCAGCCAGCAACGGTTCCAGCCCCTGCTGGTGGCGCAGCAGTTCGGCCGTATCAAGCCAGCTCGCCGGTTGCTGCAGAATTTCGCGCAAGGTATCGGCGTAACCACATACCTGCTGTTCCGCCAACGGCAGCGCGTGGAGCGCCTGTAGTCGAATTGAATCTTTCATTTTCTTGTTTATTGTTGACATTTTGCCAGATACAATCGAATGTGAAAGTCTGTAACCACTGAATCGAGAGTATTTGAAATGAAACAGAACTTGCAAGGGGTTTCGAAAACTGACGGCAAGCTATCGCTGCTGTCCCTCTCCCATGGCAAGCGCACCCGCCTGTGGCGGTTGCTGTACGGTTCGGGCCCACGCAACGGCAGCTTGCTGGTGTTGCCGCTCGATCAGGGCCTGGAGCATGGGCCGACGGACTTCTTTCCGAACCCGCCGGCGGTCGATCCGGAGTACCAGTTCCGGCTTGCCGTCGAAGGCAACTTTTCCGCCATCGCGCTGGGCATCGGCCTAGCCGAGAAATACATGGGCGAGTTCTGTGGCCAGATCCCGCTGATCCTCAAGCTTAACGGCAAGACCAATATTCCCAGCGATGCCGACGCCACATCGCCGCTGTTCGCATCGGTCGAGGACGCGGTGCGCCTCGGTGCAGATGCAGTCGGCTACACCATGTACGTGGGTTCACCGCGCCAGCACGACGAGTTCCGCCAATTCGAGAAGGTACGCCAGGACTGCGAGCGCTACGGCATGCCGCTGGTACTGTGGTCGTACCCGCGTGGCAGCGCTGTCAACGCCAAGGGCGGCACCAACACCTTGTACGCGCAGGATTACGCCGCCCGCGTCGCGCTCGAGCTGGGCGCCGACATCGTCAAGCTGCACGAGCCGAACGACAGCGTGGCCAATGTGCCGGCGCCGTACAACCAGTTGCAGGAAGACGCCGGCGCTCGTTGCGCACGCGTGGTGCGTTCGGCCGGTCGTACCATGGTGCTGTTCTCCGGCGGCGTGAAGGACGACGATGACGCCGCGGTGCTGCGCCAGGTCGAGTTCTACATGCAGTCCGGCGCCAACGGCGTGATGTTCGGCCGCAACATGTGGCTGCGCCCGTTCGATCAGGCGCTGGCGCTGGTTCGCTCGGTACACGGGATCATGGCGAAATATCCGCGCTGAGCAACACGTTCTTCCTCTCTCCTTGGGGGAGGGGAAGTAGAACCACGAATCGAGGCGGCACCCGATGAACCATCGCCAATCCTGCCTCTGCTGTGCGCCGCCCAGCGGTGCCGGCACGGTGCGCATCGAGAGCAGCAAGAATCCGCTGCAGACCCAGCCGGATGCCGGCAAGAGCGAGCTGCGACTGAAGGACTTCCGGCCGCGCAGCATGCTGCGCGTGCCGAAGACGCACATCGAGCGTCCACGCTTTCCGGTAATCGACGTGCACGCGCATCTGAGCTGGTCCAGCAACGTGCGCAACGGTATTTCGGTGGGCGAAGAAATCACCTTGTTCGCGCAGCCCGAAGACCTGTTGCCGGTGATGGATCGCAAGGGCATCCGCACTCTGGTGAACCTCACTGGCGGCGTTGGCGCCGGCCTGGAAAAGAGCATCCGCAGCTTCGACCAGGTCGCGCCAGGGCGCTTCCTCACCCTCACCGAACCGTCGTACGAATACTTCACCGAATCGAACTACGCGCAGCTGCAGGGTGATGCGATCGCGCACGCCAAGCGTGTCGGCGCACGCGGCCTGAAGTTGCTGAAGACGCTGGGCCTGTACCTGCGCGAGCGCATCGAC
>DASZCB010000042.1:0-4406 GCA_035943575.1 Rhodanobacter sp.
TCCACTGACGGCGCACGCCACCAAGCGCGCTGAAATCAATCTTCAGCAGCATCGGGATGATCATCAGCCAGATGAGAACGGCCACCGGCAGATTGACCTGGGCGACCTGCATGCCCCCCAAGGCTTCAAATGTGCCCGGCAGCCAGTGACCCAGAACCGTGCCCGCCACGATGCACAACAAGACCCAGACCGTGAGATAGCGCTCGAAGAAACCGATGCGGGTGCCACTGGCCGTATCCGGATCGGCGTCGACCACTTCAGCAGACAACTGGTTCATGCGTGTTCCTCTTCGGCGTCGGTGATGGTGCCGATGTGATCAAGGGCCAACTTCAACTCGTCCCGGCTCATCGTTTCCACCGGTAGATTCAGCAACGCGTTGACTCGATAAAGCACGAGCGTGTGGGCAAGCCGAAAGGCTTCGATCGCGGCACCTTCACCGTGGGCTGCCGCCGGATCGGGCTGACCCCAATGAGTCTTCACGAAATCGCCGAACAGCACCGGGCACGTCTCATTCGCGGCGTTGTCGCAGACAGTGATCACGATATCCAGCGGTGGCGCATCTTCCCCGGTGAAGCGATCCCAGGACTTGCTGCTGAGGCCTTCGGTGGGTATGCCGAAGGCCTTGAGCTCTTCAATCGCATAAGGATTGACGCGGCCGGTCGGCTGACTGCCGGCGCTGAAGGCTTCGAAGCGGCCTTTGCCCAAATAGTTGAGGGTCGCTTCAGACAGGATGCTGCGGGCGGAATTGCCCGTGCAGATGAATAGAACGCGGCACGGATGCATGACAGTCTCGAATTGGCTTCTATATTTCCATAATGATAGAATCATTTAATCAAAGCAACAGGAACCGTGTTCATGACGATGCCGGATCTGCCCCACATTGCCGCCGATGTGCTGGATACCCCAACCCTGGCCAAACTGGCGCTGCCGGCAGATTCCAGCCATCCACCGCGCATCCTGATCCTGTATGGGTCACTGCGCCCGCAGTCGTTCAGTCGCAAGTTGGCCTTGGAGGCCGAGCGAATCCTGCAGCAGTTCGGCGCGGAGACCCGCGTGTTCGATCCGCATGAGTTGCCCATTTTGGACAGCGTGCCCAACACGCATCCCAAAGTGCAGGAGCTGCGTTCGCTGTCCTTGTGGTCGGAGGGTCAGGTCTGGGTCAGCCCGGAGCGTCATGGTTCGGTGACAGCCGTCTTCAAGAATCAGATCGACTGGCTGCCACTGGAAGAAGGCAGCGTGCGGCCGACACAAGGGCGCACCCTGGCGGTCATGCAGGTCAGCGGTGGCTCGCAGTCCTTCAACGTCGTAAACGCGTTGCGTGTGCTTGGCCGGTGGATGCGTATGGTGGTCATCCCGAACCAGTCGTCCGTCGCCAAAGCCTGGCAGGAGTTCGACGACGCCGGTCGGATGAAACCGTCCCCGTTCTACGATCGTGTGGTGGACGTCATGGAGGAGCTGTTCAAGTTCACCCTGATGGTGCGCGATCGCAGCGACTACTTGGTCGACCGCTATAGCGAGCGCAAAGGTGCAGCTGAAGCGCACGCTTTGTTGGTCGCCGCTGGCGTGGCCGAAGAAGCTGCGCCGGATCCGGTCGTGATGAAACCGGCCAAGATCAGCTGTTGTGCCAGTGGAGCCTGTTGATAATGAGTGCCGCAACACCGATGACCGCCACGATCTATCACAACCCTGACTGCGGTACCTCGCGCAATACGCTGGCGTTGATCCGCCATGCCGGCATCGAGCCCACCGTGATCGAGTATCTCAAGACGCCACCCAGCCGCGAGCAATTGATCAGGCTCATCGACGAAGCCATGCTCAAGCCGCGCGAGGCGCTGCGTGAAAAGGGAACGCCCTTCGCCGAGCTGGGATTGGGCGAGGCCAGCGTCACCGATGACGTCATCCTTGATGCCATGTTGAGGCATCCGATCCTGATCAATCGTCCGTTTGTGGTGACACCACGTGGCACACGGCTATGCCGCCCCTCTGAAGTCGTGCTCGACATCCTTCCGCCGATCACGAAGCCCTTCACCAAAGAGGATGGCGAGATCATCAGCTGCGGAGCTTAGTAACCGTGGGCGAAGGATGGTTTGACGAGCATCGATCGTCTTACGAACTTAGCTTCACAAAGTGATTTATTGGCTATCGTCACCGCGCATGTAGCGAAACTCCGGACTCTCACGTGTTGAGAGCACCGCATCAAAGTTAGTGCTGCAATCCCGGTTCAGCGGAGTATCGTCAAACGAGTACTGATCAAGATTTAGACGTTCAAACATTGGCGCTATGGCAGGCCGAGCTGCTGCTTCAGAACAGCCGAACCCAGTTGTTTGAGGATTTCTAGGGTTACGCCACCAGCCACACTCGCCGCGCGTTCCTTGACCTTGCCCCAGATCTTGGGATCTCGAACCGTACTGATGAAATCGTGACCACTAGGCGTGAGCCGCATGACGATTACAACGTTCGGGATCGTCGGATCTCCGCCAGTGCTCCCGTAGAGGGTCTTGCCCTCGGCGTAGCCGGATTTCACGATCAGAGCCAGATGATAGGCAATCTCGTCCCGATGAAAACCATCGACGGGGTGCTTATCCGTAACATGATCGCTGGCATTTTCCAGGTCGAGCATGAGCTGTCTGATGAGGTCGTCATCGCGGCGCATTGTCCATGTCTCCGGCAAATTGAGTCAGGCAGACCTTTCTAGTTCCACTGAGGGTATAACAGGCTTGAGGCCCATCATGCTAGCCAGCGCGGCGAGCAAGAAAGCTACACCGCCGAACGCAAAGATGGGACCACCCCAAAGGTAGACCAAAGAGATCGAAATCGGGCCGATTGCCCGCGCGATGTGTTGCGCGCGCGCTAAGTCGCCGTTGAGGCGTCCGGCATTCATGCATCCGTAGAGTGCTTGAATGACCAACGGTCTGGCTAGAGTGTTCAATCCCGCACCGATACCGAAAACGCTCATGCCAATGAAAGCGGCAACCAGCGGCGCCTTGAACACCAGGAGTAGCAGCCCTGCGGCCTGCAGTAGAAGCGGAAGAGCGAGTAGCCATGCCGCGCCGGGTAATGTGCGACCCGACAACACGAATATCCGTCCGGGGAGCTGCATGATTCCGAGCAGCGCCAGTACGCCGGCAGCGAGCGAAGCCGAATTGCCGCGTTCGACCAACGTGGGAATCAATTGCACAGTGAGTGCCATGCTCGCCAAGGTGCTGCAGAAGAAGACGGCACGTAGTTGCCAGAAACCAGGGGGTAAGATCCTGGACTCACGTACCAAAGCGACAACCGATGCCGTCTCAGACAGCCCCTCTGCATGAATCCGATGTGCTACCAGTGGCCGTAACGCAAAGCGGTCCACCACGACACTGCTGATCAGAACCAGCCCGGCGAGCGTCCGTAGCGTGTTCTGCCATTCCATCCGTGAAACCAAACTGGCGGTCAGGGGAAGAAATAGAGTGCTGGCCAAGCCTCCCAGTATCGTGACGGTTGCGATAGCTCGGGCGCGTGCATGATTGTCCGATATGACCTCGCGCACTAAAGCGAAGGCAGGTTCGTACAGCAGCGTCGCCAGAGTCGCACCGAGTCCGACCCAGATGACATAGAGCGCCGGCAATGTGGTGACCCAGGACCAGGCAAGCAGAAGTCCTCCCGCCATTAGTGACCCACAACGCATCAATGCGACACTGGCGCCACGATCCAGCCAGCGCCCGATGATGGGTGCCGTCAGCCCCGTGATGGCAAGGCCGATGGAATAAGCTCCCGCGATCTGTGCGGGCGACGCGTTTAAAGTGGCGGCGAGCGGTAGCTGGAGCACGGCGAAAGCGTAATAGAGCACGCCCCAGTACACGCACTGACCCGCACCCAGCACGATGATCGCGTGATGCTGTCGCATGAACGAATCACCGACAGCTGGATGTGGTCGTTCCACATGAAGGTGCCGGTGTCGCTCGGCACCCACATCCCGCGCTACCAGCTGCCTTGGCGTCGGCATCTGCCGAACAGCATGCCTCGACGCCAACGGGCGCTGGACCACCGCAACACCCAGAGGTTGCCTCACTACCTTCCTCAGAGAACTGCGTGCTGCAGACCCCCGTCTCCGGCAAAACCAGTTCCACCCGCCGCGCAGCCTCCCAGTCACCCGCGATGGCGGCAACGACGGAACGCACCTGCTCGTATCCGGTGAGCATCAAGAACGTTGGTGCACGCCCATAGCTCTTCATGCCGACCACATAGAGGTTGGCATCGGGGTGTTTGAGTTCCTCGGCGCCGTGGGGCCGTACGGTACCGCAGCTGTGCAGATTCGGATCGATGAGCAGTGCCAGTGCGGAGGGGCTTTGGGTTCCCGAATCCACGTCAAGGCGCACCTCATCCAGAATCGTCAGATCTGGACGGAACCCCGTAGCTCCGACGACTTC
>DASZCB010000043.1:0-4050 GCA_035943575.1 Rhodanobacter sp.
GGAAGGTATCAGGCTCCTACACCTTCACGGATATCCGGAGCAACGTGATAACGGTGTACGACTGGAAAGCAACGGCACTTTACGACGGGCGACCCGAAGCGGATTTGCCAAGCGTGAAGGTCTTTTGGGCGTCGAAGGAGCCCGCCGAGTTCTGTGTAGCCGCCCGCGGCGTTGTGGATATTCGGGCGTTTGCTCGCTGGTTGGAGGCCAACCTAGCACAGTGAAGTGGGATCAGGCATTTTGAGGTTTGGCATACATAGTCATCTGTAGCTGGAATCGTTCATGAGTAGCCCGAAGCAGCAGAATGTGCCCCGTAAACTTGGTCCCCGAGCGCGCACTCCTGAGACGGTTCGTTTAGAGGAGCCCTTGGCTCAAGCTATTCGCCCCAAGGGCGTCAGCGTTCTCTTGGACAAATATACCGACAGGAACAGCGGCAACGTCGTTATCGAACGGCTAATCGTCGACACAGGATTCACCAAGAAGAACCTAGCGGGCACGCTCGGCGTCAGCATAGACACCTTGTACCGCCCCCATCGAGTCAACTCGCGCGCCACGCAGGTGCGTATACGAGAGATGCTCGAAATCCTTGGACGCATTACACAGTGGGCCGGCGGCGAGACGCAGGCGATGGCCTGGTACCGCGGCCAGCCGATTCCGGCCTTCGGCGGCCGCACGGCAGAGTCCTTGGTCAAGAACAACCAGGCTGGACCGCTGCGCGAATACCTCGATCACATGACTGTGGGAGGTTTCACTTGAAGCTATAGAGGACTGACTTCGACAAGGCAGCACTTGAGAGTTATAACGAAGTCGTGACTTTTCCTAGCAATGCCGAAGACATGCGGTGAAGTTGTGAGGAATCCTCGAACGCCTCTGATTGGGCGCACCTCACATAATTAGCGAGCTAAAAGTCACAGAAATACAGCGGCCACCTTCCTGATCGCGGCACGCGCCGCGAGGGCAAGGATAATCATCACCGTCAATTTCGCATAATGTATATTATGTAAAATTATCAAATGTGGTTGCGCCGGATGTCTCGATCTACATCTATTCATCGGAAAAGGTCGAATAAATTGGACAGCCTGCTCGCAGCGATTCCGTGAACGTCTGGCTAGGCGCCCTGGAATCGGTACTCGGCTCAGCGCAACGTTGACTGGCTTTTCGGAAGGCAGCCCGGTTGTTGCTCGCCGGAAGCTACGGTAAACGGCATTCCGCGATCGCAGAAGTACGATGGGGCTGACGCTTCACCTCACACTTCAACGACAATGATTGCTCTATCGATCTGGAGTTGAACGATGAAGGCAGGTAGGGTCGCGATCATTGGCGGCGGCGTAGCAGGACTTGCGGCAGGCATTCGCCTGGCTCGCCAAGGCATGCAGGTCCATCTGTACGAAGCAAGGGACAAGCTCGGCGGTTGTTGCTCCACTACCGACGTCGATGGATACCGCTTCAACAACGGCGCCATGTTCGTGGCTGTGCCACGATTGCTGGACCACGCTTTTGCCCAACTGCAGCTCGACCGCAGCATCCTTGTGCCGCTGCGCCGCATCGCCACGCCGCAGGCGTCGCTATTGCCTAGTGGCACGCAGGTGATCCTCGACGATCAGTATCATGTGCGCATCGAAGGCAAGGACGGCGCAACACGCACCGCCAGGCTGCAAGGTGAGATCGAGCGCTGCATCGCCAAGTGGAGTCCCTTGCTGCGTATCTTTATCGACGACTTGCTGCCGCAGCCCATGTCGCTTGGCCGTGTCATCGCCAAAGCGTGGCGGCACCTGCCCAAGCTACGCGGCGACCTGGCTGACGAACTCAAGCGCAGCTTCAGCGATCCAGAGGCACGCAGCGCACTCGCCGCCGTGACCCTATACACCGGCCTTCCCGCCGAACGCACACCGGTGTTTCTGATCGTTGGCCTGATCTCCATGTTGCAGGACGGTCTGTACCTGCCCGCAGGGGGCATGGGCACGATCAGCGATGTATTGCACCAGACCTTCCTCAACCTCGGCGGGAAGGTACACACCCATAGTGCCGTGGCTCGCATCCGCATCGAAGCCGGGCGTGCTTGCGGCCTGGTGTTCTGCAGTGGCGAAGAAGTTCGCGCCGACGCCGTGATCTCAACCGCCAGCGGCATGGCCACGTTCTCGCAACTGCTCGCACCCGCCGACGTACCCAGCGCCATGCGGCGCCGTGTACAGAAAGCGCCGTTGTCGCAACGTACACTCGGTATCCAGTTGGGCTTGGCCAACGTGTTGCAGCCGCCCGCTCATTCGGTCAACCACATTCCACTTATGGAATCGCAGCAACACATGCTTGCGCCCCAACCGTTCGGCGTGAAGTGGTTCAACTACACCGTCCCCACCCTGCCCATGCCGGAACTGGCGCCGCCGGGCGGCAGCATCGTGGAGATGTTCGCCGCGGTGGACGAGAGCCTGCCGCTGGATGCCTGGACCGAGAATGCTAAACGCGCCGCCGCCGAGGCCGCTATTGACGCACTGGCCAAACACCAGCCACTGGATATCGTCGCTAGGCGGCTAATCAGTCCCAGGGACTATGCACAAGACATGCACCTCTATGCCGGTGCGGTCTACGGCCTGTCCCCAGCCGCAAGACCCGATCAGCAGTTCCCACACATCACCCCTGTGAAGGGTTTGTACTTGGCGGGACAAACCACCTCCCCCGGGTTTGGTGTATCGACGTCGGTGCTATCCGGAGTATTCGCGGCGGAGGCGCTGCTGGAGCAATGACCAAAATAAGAGGGTCGGCAGGGATTCGTACAAAAACCGGCAATTTCGCTTCTAAGCTGTCATTTCTAATGGGAATGACGGTGTGCTGGCCGCAGTGAAACCGGGAGGCGTGCAGGATGCCCGGGTTGGGGTCTGGCCCGTGTAAGCCACACTTTGCTAATGATGTACTTCAGCAAGTTGTCCAGGGACACTTTGGAAGATATCGACCGTCGCTTACAAGCAGAGCTCGCCGGCCTCGAACGCGAAAAGCAGCTGCACGCCATCGAGGAAGCCTATCCACGCCTTCGGGCGCGACGCGAATTTGATATGGAGCATACCCTTGGGCGGCATCCATCTGGCGCGACTGGGATCAGGCTATTATTCGCACCCGACTCACCGACTCATTGGCTACATTTTCCCGGCCCAGATCAAACTGAGTGCCGTCACTGGCGAAGCCATCGCAATCAAGACTTCCATTCTTCAGTGTAGGCAAAGCGCGTTGGTCGTAGTGACATATATTGCACAACGCGTGGTCGCTGTGCACGGTTCGGACTGCTGCCATGCGGCAGCAGGTGATGCCAAATGATCATGTCGCCGCGCTTTGCGGCAACTGGCTTCATCGTCAAGGTGCGCCGCGCATGATCACTCGCATTCACGCCTGCGGGAATGCTTTTCAGCCACTGCTTCAGCGTGCGATGAAAGCCTGGCACGCAGCTGAATGCCCCCTGGTCCTCATCAACGTCGGCGAGATACAGGATGCTCTGCAATTCAAAGCAGTGCGGTTCGGCCAGCGTAGAATCCCAGTGCAAATGCGGTCCAGGAAACAGCCAGTTTTTACGCTCCGGCGGATTAAATCCGCCTTGGTCGATGGTTACCCAAAGATCCTCGCGTCCCCACAGTTGTGCATGGGCCTTATGAATACGTGGCGCGCGACGATTGGCTACCAGTGCCGGATGCCGCAGTAGCGGTACCCAGATGGAATGGCCTAGCGATTCGCGATACCAGGACTCCGGGTCGTCGCGGTCCATCCCTAAAAAATCGTAGATGGCCTTCTCTGCGATTTCCGCCGCTTCCGAGCTGATCGCGTTGCGCAGGATGACGTAGCCATGCTCGTGCCAGTGTGCAAGGTCGTCGGCGGTCAGACCTTTGACGCGCTCGAGATTACCGACTTCGGCGCCGACGGCCTCGCCTGCCAGTGCACGACGCAAGCGATTCAGCGAAACTTCTTCCAGTTCGCCGCCATTGCGCTCCCATACCCAGGCTTCGAATTGCGCATAACTCGGCTTCTTCAGATGCAAATAGCGAAGGGTTTCCAGCACGTTAAGACGCA
>DASZCB010000044.1:0-2440 GCA_035943575.1 Rhodanobacter sp.
TCGTACGGACTACTCATCGGTGGATCTGCAGTCTGCGCCCGCGACCGATGCCGTAGTAGGCCAAGCCCGCTTCTTCCACCGTGGCCGGGTCGTACAGATTACGTCCGTCGAAGATGGCCGGCTCGGCCAACGCAGCGCGGATGCCCGCAAAATCCGGGCTGCGAAATGCCTTCCATTCGGTAATGACAGCCAGCACATCGGCACCTTGCAGGGCATCGCTGGCGTGCTCGCACAGCACCAGATCATCACGCTCACCATATAGCCGATGGGTTTCCTCGCGTGCTTCCGGATCGAACGCGCGCACCTTCGCACCGACATTCCACAACGCCTCCATCAACTGCCGGCTGGAGGCCTCGCGCATGTCGTCGGTGTTCGGCTTGAATGCCAGACCCCACAGAGCGATCGTCCTGCCTGCCAGCGCACCTTTGAAGTGGTGCGAGATCAACTCGAACAGCTTGGCTTTCTGCTCCCGATTGACCGCTTCGACCGCACCGAGCAAGCGTGCCTCGTAGCCGTAACTGTGCGCTGTGCGCTCCAGTGCCTGCACGTCCTTGGGGAAGCACGAACCACCGTAGCCGGCCCCCGGATAGATGAAGTGATAACCGATCCGCGGATCCGAACCGATGCCTTGGCGCACCAGCTCCACGTCGGCACCGACCCGCTCGGCAATATTCGCGATCTCGTTCATGAAACTGATCTTGGTCGCCAGCATCGCATTGGCGGCGTACTTGGTCAGCTCGGCCGAACGTTCGTCCATCACCACCATGCGTTCGTGATTGCGATTGAACGGCGCATATAACTTGCGCAACACCGCCACTGCGCGCTCGCTGGAAGCACCCACGATGATGCGGTCGGGCCGCAGGCAATCCTCCACCGCCGCGCCTTCCTTCAGGAACTCCGGGTTGGATACCACATCAAACTCGACCGCCAGGTGGCGCGCAGCCAGTTCGGTCGCCACTGCCTCGCGCACGCGATCGGCGGTACCGACCGGCACGGTCGACTTGTTCACCACCACAGCGTAGCGATCCAGATGCCGGCCAATCGACGCGGCCACCGCCAGCACGTACTGCAGGTCCGCACTACCGTCCTCGTCCGGCGGCGTGCCGACGGCGATGAAGATCACCTCGCCATGCGCAATCGCCGGCGCGGCCTCGACGGTAAAATCGAGTCGCCCGCTGGCATGGTTGCGTCGAACGATCGACTCCAGGCCCGGCTCGAAGATGGGAATCTCGCCACGCTTCAAACGCTCGACCTTGGCTGCATCGATATCGACGCAGACCACGTGATTGCCCATTTCGGCCAGGCACGTACCGGTGACCAGCCCGACGTAGCCGGTACCGAAAATAGTGACTTTCATCATCGTTGTTACGACTCCCTCGAAACACTAGCCGCCTATTCTAACCGCGTCGTAGCTGAAGCAAGGCTGCTGACAGGGGATCCCACAAAACGGAAGGGCGCGAATCGCTTCGCGCCCTTCCGTTTTGCACAGTCTGAAACCGCGACTGGCTGATTACTTGCCGCCCGGAGCCGCCGCACCTGCAGGTGTCGGACCCGTGCTGACCAGGCTCACGTCAAAGATCAGCGTGGCATTCGGCGGCATCGGCGGCTGCGGCTCGGCACCGTAGGCCAGCGACGACGGAATGAACAGCTTGTAATGACCGCCGATCTGCATCAACTGCAGACCCTCGCGGAAGCCCGGAATCACGCCAGCCAGCGGAATCTTGGCGGCGCCCGGCGGATTGTGCTTGGCCGAGGCATCGAACACCGTACCGTCGACAAAGGTACCGGTGTAGTTGATCTCGACGGTGTCGTTCGGACCCGGGCGCGCACCCGTGCCCTGGCTGATCACCTGGTACTGCAGGCCCGACGCGGTGGTCTTCACGCCTGCAGCGGACTTGTTCTTGGCCAGGAAGGCATCGCCTTCGGTCTTGTTCTTGGCGCCGAGCTTGGTCATTTCAGCCTGATACTTGGCCTGAATCTTGGCCATGAAGGCGTCGTGCACCTGCTTGGCTTCGGCATCGCTCATGGTCGGCTTCTGGCCGGACAGAGCGGCCTTCACCGCATTTGCCACAGCGTTCGGGTCCAGTTCTTCGCGCATGATCGGCGGAACCTGGGAAGCAATCTCCCAACCCACAACGTAGCTGGCCTTGGCTTTGTCGACGGTACCGGCAGCGCCGGCCGTCTGGGCGGATACGCCCGCCGTCATGCCCAGCGCAACGGCCAGCGCGACCGCCGTCAGCGTGGGACGCAGAAAGTGCTTCATTCGTAACTCCCTCATGTATGGATATGCCGGCGTTGCCGACCGGGCCCCCCCGATGGAGGCAGGCCTCGCATTGTGCGGTGCTTGTCCGGTCTTGGCAACGATTCAGGGGGTCTGACCGTAAGTCGGCATAAAGGTTCACTGGCAGGCCGCCCTGACCCCGCCGGTCAATGAGGGCCG
>DASZCB010000045.1:0-4655 GCA_035943575.1 Rhodanobacter sp.
AGTAAGACCGCCGGCGAATGGATCCAGCGCAACCTGGTTGGCTTCCTGAAACCGCCGTTCAACGTACGCACCGAAACCGTCGCCAACAACGCCGGCTACATCCTCGCGACTTCGGCCGGGTTCGTGCAGAGCTTCGTCTACGGCCTCAGCGGTCTGCGCATCGAGGACGACGGCCTGGCCGAGGCCTATGCGCCGGTACTGCCGCCGGGGTGGAAATCGCTGACGCTCAAGCGCATCACATTCCGCGGCAAGCGCTACGACATCCGCGTCGATCGCGATACCGATGGCAAGGCCAGGTTGAGCCGCACCTTGCGCACGAGCACTCCATGAATCGGGAGGACAGACATGACCGACACATCCAACTCGTCCTGCGAAAAAGTCTCGGCAGCGGAACTGCGGCGACGTCCTTCGATACTGATGTCGTTACGGCTGGCCGCGCTGCTGCTGTTGTCCGCATCCGGCGCGACGGCCATGCCGGCCGCGCTTGATCCGGCGAAGACACAGGCCTATATCGACCAGGCATGGGGCACTCTGACGCGCTCGATGGATGACTGCGCCTCGCTCACCGATACCAAGGTGGCCGGCCACCCGGTGCTGTATCTGCCGGCGCAGCTGTCGATGCCGTCGCCGCTGGCCGATGTCGGCAAACGCTGCGGCGTCGATGTGCGCACCCTGCCGCGCGTCATCGACCAGCTTGGCGACATCGACGCCACGCAGCTGCCCACGCAGGGTCCGCTCTATCTGCCGCACCCCTACGTCGTGCCCGGCGGTTTCTTCAATGAGATGTACGGCTGGGACAGTTACTTTATCGTGATCGGTCTGTTCGCCGATCAACGGACCGCACTGGCGAAGAGCATGGTCGACAATGCGCTGTTCGAGGTGGAGCACTACGGCGGCGTACTCAACGCCAACCGCACCTATTATCTCAGCCGCTCGCAACCGCCGTTCCTCAGCGCAATGATGGTCGCCGTACTCGACAATCCGGCAAGCTTTCCAAGCGCCGAGGCAAGGCGCGCGTGGCTGGCCCGCGCGTATCCACTGGCCGTGCGCAACCACGCGATCTGGATACGCCCCGAGCACCGCGCCGGCGACACCGGGCTCGCGCGCTACTACGACCTGGGCAGCGGCCCTGTGCTGGAGGCGCGCGGCAGCAAGTACTACCGGGGCATCATCAAATGGTTGCGCGCGCATCCTGCGGAAGATCCCGGCTATCTCATCAAGGCAGCGGAACACCCTGACGCTGCCGAAGCCGCGCGCCTGAAGCAGCAGAGTTGCGACGTGCGCGCATCGATGGTCTGCGCCGGCGCCTGGCTCGATGGCTACCGCCTCACCGCCGACTACTACCATGGCGACCGCGCCATGCGTGAGTCGGGCTTCGACACCAATGCGCATTTCGGACCCTTCGGCGGCTCGACCCATCACTACGCCGACGTGAGCTTGAACAGCCTGCTCTACCGCTACGAACGCGATCTGCACGACTTCGCCCTGAAACTGGGCAACGCAGCCGAGGCCGAACGCTGGAGCAGGGCAGCCGACGCCCGCAAGGCGGCGATGGACAAATATCTGTGGCGTCCGGAGTCCGGCATGTATCGCGACTACGACTTTGTAGCCGGCAAGCCCTCGCCCTATCCCTACCTCACCACGTTCTATCCGCTGTGGGCCGGCGCGGCCTCCGCGCAGCAGGCCGCCGCGGTGCGCGGCCAACTGGCCATCTTCGAACGCAAGGGCGGCCTGAGCATGGACAACCGCCCCGCCGGCGTGCAGTGGGGCGACCCGTTCGGCTGGGCACCGACCAACTGGCTGGCTGTGTCCGGCCTGGACGCCTGCGGCTTCCACGACGACGCGCGCCGTATCGCCGGCAAGTTCACCGCCACGGTGGACCGCGGCTTCGCCGACGACGGCACCATCCGCGAGAAATACAACATGGCGTTGGGCAATGCGGACGTGAAGGTCAACACCGGCTACAGCCAGAACGTGATCGGCTTCGGCTGGACCAATGGCGTGTACCTGAAGATGCAGGAAATCCTGCGCCGCACCGATGCCAAGGCCGCGCCTTCCACCGCGGGGCAGTCAACGTGAAATGACATCCGCCCACCGTGTCACCGGGGCAACCCCGGCGACACGCCGACGCCCTGATCGAGCCGCTCTTGATAAAGGAAAGAGCCATGCACACGACACGTCATACGCCTTCCACCAGAAAGCTCCGGCTCCGCACTGCACTGCTCGGCATGGCACTGCTTTACACGACCGCGTTTGCGCAGCACGCGCCACCCGGCGTGAAGGCCGACGGCAGCGTGACCGTATCTGTGGCCACTATCCCGTACTCTGCATATGCCTCGCCGCAAGCACGTGCCTTCTTCCCACGGATGATCGCCGCGGGAAGCAAGGCCCCGCCGATGAGCGCACCGATCGCGCAAAGTCGCGACTTCTACGACCGCCTCAACAGCGATCGCGCGGCGCGCATGGAAAAGCTCTACCCGGTGACCACCCATCGCGAAACGATTGCCGGTGTAGGCACTGACGTGGTGCTGCCCGCGCAGGGCATCGCCGCGAAAAACCGCCACCGCGTGCTGATCAACCTGCATGGCGGCGCCTTCCTGTGGGGCGCACACAGCGGTGGCCTGGTCGAATCGATACCGATCGCCAGCCTCGGCCGTATCAAGGTCATCAGCGTCGATTACCGGCAGGGGCCGGAACACGTGTTCCCGGCGGCCAGCGAGGACGTCGAGGCGGTCTACCGCTCCCTGCTCAAGCAGTACCCGGCGAAGAACATCGGCATCTACGGTTGCTCTGCCGGCGGCGTGCTCACCGGCGAGGCGGTGGCGCGGATCATCTCGAAAATGCTGCCGGTACCCGGAGCGATCGGTACGTTCTGTGGTTCGGTCAGCGAGCTGGCCGGCGACTCCACCTACAGCGCGCCCGGACTCAACGGCGATCCGTCGCCTGCCGCGCCGCTCAAACTGGCCGACCTGCCGTACTTCAAAGGTGCCAGGGCCAGCGATCCGCTGGTGTTCCCGGCCAACTCGCCCGCGCTGCTGGCGAAATTCCCGCCGACACTGCTGATCACCGGTACGCGCGACTTCACCATGAGCTCGGTGCTGCACAGCCAGGCACTACTGAGCGCCGCCGGGGTGGATGTCGACCTGCATGTCTGGGACGGCATGTGGCATTCGTTCTTCTCCGATCCGGAAATGCCCGAATCCCGCGAGGCCTATGCGGTGATGGTGAGCTTCTTCGATCGCAGACTCGGGCGTTAGCCGGTGTGAACAGCCTTTGCCCCGCAGCGCGGGGCCGGGTATTCTCTGTCGTATCGATAGCCACGCGCCGTGCCATGAGCCCACAGACCGTCCTGGTCATTGATGACGAACGCGACATCCGCGAGCTGCTATCCATCACGCTGGGCCGGATGGACCTGCAGGTCGACGCCGTCGGCACCGTGACCGAGGCGCGCCGCGCGCTGAGCGAACGCAGCTACGACCTATGCTTCACCGACATGCGCTTGCCTGACGGCAACGGCCAGGAGGTGATCGAGCTGATCGCCGCGAACCATCCCGACATGCCGGTCGCCATGATCACCGCCTACGGCAACGTCGATGCCGCGGTGAATGCGTTGAAGGCCGGCGCGTTCGACTTCGTCTCCAAGCCGGTCGACATCCAGATGCTGCGTGGACTGGTGCGCACCGCCCTACGGCTGGCCGAAGAGAAGCGCATTGGCGGCGGCGCGGCGAAGACCGGCGACTCCGGCGAACGCCTGATCGGCGACTCGACCGCGATGCATCAAGTACGCGCCACCATCGCCAAGCTGGCGCGCAACCAGGCGCCGGTCTACATCGCCGGCGAATCGGGTGTGGGCAAGGAACTGGTGGCGCGGCTGATCCACGAACAGGGTCCACGCGCAAGCGGGCCATTCGTGCCGGTCAACTGCGGCGCGATTCCGTCCGAGTTGATGGAGAGCGAATTTTTCGGCCATCGCAAGGGCAGCTTCACCGGCGCCAGTGCCGACAAGGAAGGTCTGTTCCAGGCCGCCCAGGGCGGCACGCTGTTCCTCGACGAAGTAGCCGAACTACCGCTGCACATGCAGGTGAAACTGCTGCGCGCGATCCAGGAAAAGGCGGTGCGCTCGATCGGTGGTCGCGACGAAATTCCGGTGGATGTGCGCATCCTGTCCGCCACCCACAAGAACCTCGGCCAGCTGGTCGAACAAGGCCAGTTTCGTCAGGATCTGTTCTATCGCATCAACGTGATCGAGCTGCGCGTACCGCCACTGCGCGAGCGGCGCGGCGACGTACCGCTGCTGTCCGCGTTTATCCTCAAGGCGCTGGCCGGCAAGAGCGGCGACAGCATCGGCCAGCTATCGTCGGCCGCACGCGATGCACTGGATGCATACGATTTTCCCGGCAACGTGCGCGAGCTGGAAAACATCCTCGAACGCGCGATGGCGATGTGCGACGGGGCCAACATCGACGCGCCCGACCTGATGCTGCCGCAGCGCAACGCACGCGCCAGCCACGATGCACCCGCGGTATCCGTGCATGGTCACGAAGCACCGGTCGCACCAACGCCAGAGGCGAGCAGCGCGAACGGCGGCCTCGACGACTACATCAGCAATCTCGAACGCACCGCGATCGTCAAGGCGCTGGAAGAATCGCGCTACA
>DASZCB010000046.1:0-3418 GCA_035943575.1 Rhodanobacter sp.
CTGGATTGCCCGCACTATGGAAAACCGGTGCACGATGCGCTGGGTGATGTACCGGAGGTATTGCTGTCCGGTGACCATGCGGCGATTGCCCGCTGGCGCCTCAAGCAGTCACTGGGACGAACCTGGTTGCGTCGACCCGACTTATTGACACAGCGCGGACTGGATGCGGCATCCCGGGCCTTGCTGGAAGAATTCCGCCGTGAACATGCTCAACAGGAGCGGTCGCGGCAAGACGATGCGGCCGAGTGACGACCGCAGCCTTGATTGACATCGCTAAAGTGAACCGACAGGTGCGCCATGAACAAGATCATTGAACAGTTCGAATCCGAGCAGATCACCCGCCAGCTGCCGGAATTCGGCCCCGGCGACACCGTGGTGGTCAACGTCAAGGTGAAGGAAGGTAATCGCGAGCGCGTGCAGGCGTTCGAGGGTATCGTCATCGCCAAGCGCAGCCGCGGCCTGCATTCGGCCTTCACGGTGCGCAAGATTTCGCACGGCACCGGCGTGGAGCGCGTGTTCCAGGCGCACAGCCCGGCCATCGACTCGCTGACCGTGAAGCGCAAGGGCAAGGTGCGCGGCGCCAAGCTGTATTACCTGCGTGGTCTGGAAGGCAAGGCCGCCCGCATCAAGGAAGATATCGCCGCCGCCGCTGCTGCCAAGGTCAACGCCAAGGCTGCCGCCGCTGCAGCTGCTGCTGCCGCCGAATAATCCACTCCACGATTATTGCTGCACGAAAAAACCCGCGGAGCGATCCGCGGGTTTTTTGTTGCCGGATTACATGCCGGCGATGCTACTTGATGGGACTGGCCTCAGTCCTCCAGCCGTTGCGGCGGTTGCAGAAAATTGCCCTGCACGAAGTCGACACCGCAGGCGAACAGCAGCGACGTGCTGGTGGCGTCCTCGACCCATTCGGCGATGGTCTGGCGCTTCAGTTCGCGTGCCTGCTGGCAGATCTCGGCGATCTTTTTCTGGCTGTCCGGCTGTCGCGGCAGTTCGGCCATGTAGCTGCGGTCGATCTTCAGATAATCCGCGTCGACGTGGTTGAGCAGTTGGAATGAATTCAGGCCCGAACCGAATTGTTCCAATGCGAAACGGCCGCCCAGTTTCTTCCAGCCGTTGACGAATTCCTGCGCCGGGCGCAACAGCGTCATTACCTTGCTCTCGGTCATTTCCAGCACGAGATGACCGCGTTTCAGGGCTGCCTGTTTCAGCCGTGCACCCAGCCACGGCAACAGCGTGTCGTCCTGCAGCGAGGCGGCGGTGAGCTTGATGAAGAACGTGGTCTGCTGCCCCTGTGTCTCGCGCACCTGCAACGCGTGGATGGCCCGATCGAGAACCCAGCGGTCGATCGCACCTGTAAGGTTGTGTTTCTCGGCGATCGGCATGAAGAAGCCTGGCAACACTTCGCCTTGCGGACCGTTCATGCGCAGCAGGATTTCCGAATAGTCGCCTTCGGCATCCTGCAGGCTGATGGTCTGCTGGTGATAGAGCACCAGGCCATTGTTCGCCAGTGCCTGCTGCAACAGCTCCAGCCAGTAACGATCGCGCTCTTCGTCGGCTTTTTCGCGCGCCGCCGGATCGTGCAGTTCCACCTGGCTGCCGCCGAGGCTTTGCGCGGTGCGCAAGGCCTGGCTGGCCTGGTTGAGCAGCAGTTCGGTGTTGGCGTTCTTCTCGCCCAGTAGGCTGCCGCCGATGCTGGCGGTGACCGTGATCGAGCGGACGCCGGCGTCGAAGATCTCGTTGCTGACGCTGTGCTGCAGTTTGGCGATCCACTCCCTGATCGCCTCGTCCGAACGCGTGTCGAGCACCACGCCCAGCGTGTGCTCGGCGAGCATGCCGGCGATATCATCGGCGCTCAACAGCATGCGGATGCGGTCGGCGAAGCCGGCCAGCAATTCGTCGGCCTTGCCGATGCCGATACCACCGACCAGCGACGCCCAGTTGTCGGGCTCGACCAGCAGCAGCGACTGGCCTTTCTTGCCCTTGGCCGCCGCGGTGACCGCATCATCGACGCATTCGAGCATGCGGGCGCGGTTGAACAATCCGGTAACCGGATCACGCTGCAGCTGTGCCAGCACGGCGGGGTCGACCAGCTGCCGGCGGAACACGATCTGTAGGCAGGGTTCGCCCTCGAACGTGGCCGGGGCGAATTCCACGGTGGCATCGAAATGGCTGCCGTCGGCACGCCGCGCATGCAGGGCTAGCTGAGACGGCATCTTTTCCTGACGTGCATGGCCGCGCAGCAGGGACTTGAACTCGTCCGCGTTGGCCGAGTCGATCATGTCCAGCACCGGCAACCCGAGCAGGTCGTCGAAACTGTCGTAGCCGAACGTATCGAGGTAGGCTTGGTTGGCGCGCACGTGCATGCCTTCATGGACATAGGCAATCGCATCGGTGGAGGAGTCGAGCAGCGCATCGCAACGACGCTCCGACTCACGCAGCGCGGTTTCCAGCCGGCGTACCTGGCGGCGCGTCTGCAGCGATTCGAATTCGCGTTGCAGCACCGCGACCAACTGCTTCGGCTGGCTGCGCATGGCGATGCCGCGGGCACCGTGCACGAACAGGTCGACAATGACTTGGTTTTCCAGCGTGCTGACCAGGCCCAGCAGCGAATAATCGCGGCCATGCGCATCGAGCACCGTCACCGCTTCCTCCAGGCTGATAGTGGCGACCGACGGATCGAACATCACCACGTCCGGATCCAGCTCGTTCACCGCCGCCTGCACTTGTTCGACATTGGTGGCGCGGGCCGGTCGCACGGCGATACCGGTATTGCGCAGCAGGCTGATGATCTGCTCCGCCTCCTCGAGCGAGTTCTCGATGAAGAGGATCTTGATGACGTAATCTTTTTTCATAGGGCGTTGAACTGTCCGTTGATCGCCACGGGCTGCGCGAGTCGGTTGGCGTGATCGTCTGTCACCTATGTTTGTAACGGATTCCGTCAGCAGCCGCCAGCAAAAAACCGCATAACGGTGACCGCGGCCCGATTCACAGTGGCCGCTTGGAGGCGTCGCCGCCTACTTCGCGCACCAGCCGGGGCACCAGGTAGCCCGGCAGTCGTGCGCGCAGTGCATCCATCAATGCCAGCGCACGGGTGTCGTTGACCTCGAAATGCGCGGTGCCCTGCACGCGGTCGAGCTGATGTAGGTAGTACGGCAGCACGCCAGCAGCGAACAGCCGCTCGGACAGTGCGGCCAGCACGCCGGCATCGTCATTGACGCCGCGCAGCAGTACCGACTGGTTTAGTAGGGTGGCACCGGCATCGTGCAGTCGTGCGCAGGCGGCATCGACGCTGGCGTCCAGCTCGTTGGCGTGATTGGTGTGCAGCACGATGACCTTCTGCAGCGGCAGTGCGGCCAGCCATGCGATGAAGGCATCGTCGATTCGCTCGGGCAACACCACCGGTAGGCGAGTGTGG
>DASZCB010000047.1:0-6444 GCA_035943575.1 Rhodanobacter sp.
CAAACGCACCGGTGCGGTCTACATGAAAGGCGACTGGACCGACGTCAACCCGAGCATCAGCGCGTTCCTGCAGCAATACCATTCGCCCGGCGTGCCGCTGTACGTGGTGTTCCCGAAGAACGGCGGGCCGGGCAAGCAGCTGTCGACCGTACTGACTTCCTCGATGGTCGAGCAGGCGCTGACGGAAGCGGCACGCTGATGCTGAGCCGCAGCAACTGGCTGATCCTGGGCTTGGCGGTATTGGCCGCGGCCGTGGGTGGCTATGTCGAACACCACAATCGGCAGCCGGCGCCGAGCGACCTAGCGGACTCGGCGCTGATCGGCCAGCCGCTGCCGGCCTTGAGCCTGCCCGATCTCGACGGCAAGCTTCATGTGTTGAGCGACTATCGCGGTCGCCGCGTACTGCTAAATTTCTGGGCCAGCTGGTGCGGCCCGTGCCTGGACGAGATGCCGGCGCTGACCCGGGCGCAGGCAAAGTTCGGCGAACATGCACCGATCGTGATCGGTATTGCGATGGACGAACCTGCCCATGTGCGTGCCTTTCTGACTGCACATCCGGTGAATTACCCGATTTTACTTGGCAGACTGGATTCACCCAGCACCTCGCTGCAGCTGGGTGATGCGCGCCAAATTCTGCCTTATAGCGTACTGATCGACGCCAATGGGCACCTATTGGCCACACATGCCGGAGCTTTGTCCGCCCTGCAGCTGGAGCAATGGCTGGCGCCAATCCACGACGCACCCTGAGCCACAGCCGACATACGCTTCCGCACGGGAACCATGCGCTTCTCCGGCAAACATCGCCGATCTGCGGTGAACTGGACAACATCCCCGACTGCGCGCACACTGCGCCGGGTTCCGGGCTCTCCGGACGCTGGCTGGATGGTTTCGTGGCGAAGATCCTGGTCCTGCACGGACCCAACCTAAACCTGCTGGGTGCACGCGAGCCGCAGATCTACGGCCGCGAGACCTTGGCCGACATCAACCAACGACTGGCCGCGCAAGCGCAGGCGGCCGGGCATGAGCTGGTCTGGTTCCAGTCCAACGCAGAGCATGAGCTGATCGGTCGCATCCATCAGGGCCGCGACGACCAGACGGCACTGATCCTGTGTAACGCCGGCGCGTTCACCCATACCAGCATTGCGCTGCGCGATGCGTTCGCCTCGGTGGCGATCCCGTTCATCGAAGTGCATCTATCGAATGTGTTTGCGCGGGAAGCCTTTCGCCACCACTCATACCTGTCCGACCTCGCGATCGGCGTGATCTGCGGTTTCGGCGGCGACAGCTACCGGCTGGCGCTGGACGCGGCGATTCAGCGGCTGCAGGCGCCCGCTCCCGGCGCCGCATAACTAACGAATACGGCCATACGGCCAACCCCATCCCCTTCCGGCCACCCTTGGTGGCATGACTAAAAAAGGCTGATCCTATGGATTTGCGCAAAATCAAGAAACTGATCGACCTGCTCGAGGAATCCAACCTCGCCGAACTGGAGATCAAGGAGGGCGAGGAAGTCGTCCGCCTGTCGCGCGTACCCAAGAACACCGCACCGGCCGCTGCTGCGCCCGTAGCCGTGGCCGCCGCACCAGCTCCAGTCGCGGTCGCCGCACCCGCCGCTGCCGTCGTCGAGGTTCCAGCCGTCGATGCGCTGCCCGCCGGCCACGTGGTCAAGGCGCCGATGGTCGGCACGTTCTACGCCTCGGCCACGCCGGGCACGCCGGCCTTCGTCAAGGTCGGCCAGCAGGTCAAGGCCGGCGAGACGCTAGGCATCATCGAGGCGATGAAGATGTTCAATCAGATCGAGGCCGACGTGGCCGGCACCGTGCAGGCGATCCTGGTCGAGAACGGCCAGCCGGTGGAATTCGACGAACCCATGTTCGTGATTGCCTGAGGCCGCCCGGATGCTCGAGAAGGTCGTCATCGCCAACCGCGGCGAAATCGCGCTGCGCGTGCTGCGCGCCTGCCACAGTCTGGGCATCAAGACCGTGGCGGTGCACTCCACCGTGGATCGCAATCTGAAACATGTCGGCCTCGCCGACGAGTCGATCTGCATCGGTCCCGGCCCGTCGGTCGACAGTTATCTCAATATCCCGCGCATCATCGCGGCGGCCGAGATCACCGACGCCCAGGCGATCCATCCGGGTTACGGTTTCCTGTCCGAGCGCGCCGACTTCGCCGAACAGGTCGAACAGTCCGGCTTCATCTTCATCGGTCCGACCGCCGAGGTGATTCGGCTGATGGGCGACAAGGTCGAAGCGATTCGCGCGATGAAGGCCGCCGGCGTGCCGTGCGTGCCCGGCTCCGGCGGCCCGCTCGGCGAGGACGTCGATGCCAACGTCAAGATCGCCCGCGAGATTGGCTACCCGGTGATCATCAAGGCCGCCGGCGGCGGCGGCGGACGCGGCATGCGCGTGGTGCGCACCGAGGCGCACCTGGGCAATGCCGTCACCATGACCAAGGCCGAGGCCAAGGCCGCGTTCGGCAACGAACAGGTCTACATGGAGAAATTCCTGGAGAATCCGCGCCACGTGGAGATCCAGGTGCTCGCCGACGGCCAGGGCAACGCGATCCATCTGGGCGAACGCGACTGCTCGATGCAGCGCCGCCACCAGAAAGTGGTCGAGGAAGCACCGGCACCCGGCATCACGCCGGAGCAGCGCGCCGCGATCGGCAAGGTCTGCGTCGACGCCTGCATCCGCATCAACTACCGCGGCGCCGGCACGTTCGAGTTCCTGTACGAGAACGGCCACTTCTACTTCATCGAAATGAATACCCGCATTCAGGTCGAACATCCGGTGACCGAGCTGATCACCGGCATCGACCTGGTGCGCGAGCAGTTGCTCATCGCCGGCGGCGAGAAGCTGTCGATCAAGCAGGAAGACATCGTGATCCGCGGCCACGCGATCGAATGCCGCATCAACGCCGAGGATCCGGACACCTTCATGCCGAGTCCGGGCACGGTGAAGCGTTTCGAGGCGCCCGGCGGCCCCGGCGTGCGCGTCGACACGCACCTGTACGACGGCTACAAGATTCCGCCGAACTACGACTCGATGATCGGCAAGCTGATCGTGCACGGCCCCGACCGCGAGACCGCGATCGCGCGCATGCGCCTGGCACTGGCCGAGACGGTGATCGAAGGCGTGAAGTGCAACATCCCGTTGCAGCAGCGGATCATGGCCGACGTCGGCTTCCAGCATGGTGGACAGAACATCCACTATCTGGAAAAGCGGATGGCGGAGCAGAAGGAACACCCCGCCACCGGTCATTAGGATTGCTCTTTGCGTTCGCCTCCTCTCCCCTGTGGGGAGAGGATTGAGGAGAGGGGCGGGTGCTCGCGTAAAAGTTGATCAAAACCAGCTCCGATGGACTCCCATCGCTAGAGTGACCCCTCACCCCAGCCCTCTCCCCAAAGGGGAGAGGGGGAAAAGCCGTCCCATGCCCTTTCTCGAACTTTCCCTTGTTGTCCGCACCGAGCAGCAACCTGGCACCGAAGAAGCGCTGGACGATCTCGGTGCCTTGTCGATCACGCTGCAAGATGCCAATGCGGAGACGCCGGACGAACAGGCGATCTTCGAGCCAGGCGTGGGCGAGTTGCCGCTGTGGCCGACCATCACGCTGAACGCGCTGTTCGACGAACACACCGATCGCCGCGGCCTCAGCGCAGCGCTCGGCGAGCTGCTGCCATGGCTGGAGCCCGATCAGTTGACGTTTCGCGACGTCGCCGACCAGGACTGGGAGCGCGCGTGGATGGATCAGTTCAAGCCGATGCCGTTCGGTCGGCGGCTGTGGATCTATCCGTGGAACATCGAACCACCGGCCGATGACGAGCTGGTGGTGGTGCGGCTCGATCCCGGTCTCGCGTTCGGCAGCGGCACCCATCCCACTACGGCATTGTGCCTTGAATGGCTGGATGGTCTCGCACTGACCGGCAAGACGGTCACCGATTTCGGCTGCGGTTCCGGCATCCTGGCGATCGCCGCGCTGAAGCTCGGCGCGGCCAGCGCGGTCGGCGTCGACAACGATCCGCAGGCACTCACCGCCTCGGCCGACAACGCCGAGCGCAACGGCGTGGCGGATCGGCTCGCGCTGTTCCTGCCCGAAGACGTCGATGCCGAAGAAGCCGACGTATTCATCGCGAACATCCTCGCCGGCCCGCTCGGCGAACTCGCACCGACGTTCGCCGCCGCCGCGAAGCCCGGCGCGCCGTTCGCGATCTCGGGCATCCTGATCGGCCAGCAGGACGAACTGCTGCAGCGTTACGCCGAATGGTTCGACGAATTGCGCGTGGACACGCGCGAAGACTGGGTTCGCATCAGCGGCCGTCGTCGCGGCTGAGGTCGCGCGCCGGCTTGCCGGCGCGGTCACCCTGCTAAGCTTGCTGGATACCGATTCAAAGCGGCCTGCATGTACACACAATGTCCGGAATGTCTGTCCGTGTTTTCGCTGGATGCGCAGACACTCGCGAAGGCGCACGGCCACGTCGTGTGCGGACATTGCGAGGCCAGCTTCGACAGCGTTGCCACACTCACCGACCAGCTGCCGCCCGAACCGTTCATCGAACTCCTGGTGAACGAGCCGGCGTTCGAGCCGCCGTGCCTCGACCTGGTGGTCTATCGACCGCGACCTGATCCAACGGTGGTTATCAAGGGCGCGGTGGCGCCGGTCGTCAGCGACGATTTCTCGCAGCTGGTGTTCGCGCCGCGCTTTGCCCACGAACCGCGCGCGCGGCAGCCCAAACGGTCTCACAAGCGCGAGCATCGACGCCACTCGCGCGCCTCCGGCGAACGGCGCTGGCCATGGATCGTCGCGTGCCTGTTACTGCTGCTGCTGCTCGTCATCCAGCTCGCGTGGGCCGAACGCGACCCGCTGATCCGCAACCCCGGCGTAGGCAGCTGGCTGCGCGGCAGTTGTGCCGTGCTCGGTTGCGAACTTCCGCTGGTCGCTGCCCCGCAGCAGATGCACCTGCTCGCCAGCAACGTGCAGGCGCACCCCAGTGTGACCGGCGCGCTGATGATCAGCGCCAGCGTGCGCAACGACGCGGCATTCGCGCAACCGTATCCGATACTGACGATCAGCCTGGCGAACGCGCAAGGCCAGCGCATCGCCATGCGCCGGCTGCAGCCACGCGAGTACCTCGACGACGGCGCGATCCTGCGCCGCGGCCTGGCACCAGGCGCCAACGCGATACTGCTGCTGGAGGTTGAAGATCCCGGCGACAAGGCCGTGGCATTTGAATTCGGCTTCGAATAAGGCTGCTCCGGTACTTAAAATTATCGGCCCGCACGGGTAGACTCGTCGCTTCGCGCCGACTGCCGAACGGCATTCGATACACGCCGCGACCCGCTACATCAGTCATAACCACAGGCAGCGGCCCACGCAGCCGCCGTCTCGTACATGAGGGAAGATGCCCGTGAATGCCGTAAGACTGCCTGCTGCCGAGGCCGCAAAACAGACCTCGTCACAAAATGCAGGCTCGCAGAGTGCCGGCTCTCATAGTGCGTTGAGCGAGTGCGTCAGCCACACGGTGCGGCGCTATCTCGCCGACATCGGCGATACCGAATGCTCCGAGGGTCTGCACGCACTGGTGTTGCGCGAGGTCGAAATGCCGCTGCTGCGCGAGGTACTGGCCTTCCACGACGGCAACCAGAGCCGCGCCGCCAGCGCGCTCGGCATCAATCGCGCCACCCTGCGCAAGAAGCTGGCCGCGCACGGCCTGCTGTAATTCCCACTAGGGGCCGCCCGCCAGGGCCGCCCGCCAAAGCTGTCGACCAATCAGACGGCTATAATGAGCGGCTTTCCCCTCCTGGAAACCCGCTCATGTCCACGCCTCAGCTCGTCCCGGTTCGTCGCGCTCTGCTCAGCGTTTCCGACAAGACCGGCCTGATCGATCTGGGCCGACGCCTCGCCGCCAAGGGCATCGAGCTGCTCTCCACCGGCGGCAGCGCGAAAGCATTGCGCGAGGCCGGTATCGCGGTGCAGGACGTCAGCGACGTCACCGGCTTTCCCGAGATCATGGATGGCCGCGTCAAGACGCTGCACCCGAAGGTGCATGGCGGCCTGCTCGGCCGGCGCGGCATCGATGACGCAGTCATGAGCGAACTGGGCATCGCCCCGATCGATCTGCTGGTGCTGAACCTGTACCCGTTCGAAAGCACGGTGGCGAAACCGACCTGCACGTTGGACGAGGCGATCGAGAATATCGACATCGGCGGCCCGGCGATGCTGCGTTCGGCGGCGAAAAACTGGAACGATGTGGGCGTGCTCACCTCACCGGATCAATACGCCGATGCGCTGGCCGAGATCGAAAACCATGGTGGCCTGACCCGCACCACACGCTTCAAGTTGGCAGTGGGAGCGTTCAATAACGTCGCCAGTTACGACGGCGCGATCAGCGACTACCTGTCCGGCCTCGAACTCAACGAGACGCATGACGCGATCGCCGGTCAT
>DASZCB010000048.1:0-2171 GCA_035943575.1 Rhodanobacter sp.
GAGGCTAGCGCCGGATTGGCCTTGAACGGTTGCGGCAACAGCACTGCCGGCGCCAGCACCCAGGTACGGCTGACGGCGCGCGACAGAAATGCGTCCGGCTTTCCAGGTACCGCTGCCGCGTTGTCATTGGCAGCCAGATACATGCGCCGCAACGATGGTAGCGCCTGGGTGCGGAAGCCCAGATTCAGGGCACGACTGCCGTGCGTGCCAGGTCGCACCTCAGCGCTGGCCGACTGCGCGCGCCATACCACGCTGACCAGCGGCGTGTAGCCGGTCAGCGCACCGACCTTGGCTTGCCAGCCTTTCGGTACCGGGACGCCATCCAGCGTATGCGACGCGTAGATGTAGCCTTCCTTTAGGCTGGAGAAGAAACCGTTGCCTCGCGTATCGCAGACCGGGTTGCAATCGACGATCACTTCGGCAATGGCGTGGGGAGCCACGCCGCGATTGCCCACCCGATACGTATAAGTGGAGAACGGACTTGCAACTGACGATTGATCCCAGCTCATCGACGAGCGCACCTCCGGTACGACCATCGGTTGCTCCGGAAGATTGACATAGGCTTGCGTCGAGTTGCCTGCGGTCGCACGAGATGCAGCCGGCTGTGCCACGCAGATCATCACCATGCCGCTCGCGAGCAGGCAGGCCATCCGGTGGTGAAGAAGTCGATCAATCATCGTAATGGCCGTTCGGGCATGGTGGCAGCTCGCGCTCGTCGCGAAGCAGTGTGCCCTGGCTCACGCGCACGCAATGGCCATCCTTGCCGTAGAATTTTCCCGCAACACGCTGGCCTTTTTCGTACACCAAGTCCCCCGAAATGATAGCGGGCTGACCTCGCGCTGACGAAGGCAGCCACTCGGTGATCTGCACTGGATGCCCCTGATAGCCACACACCTCACGCTCCACCTCTGTGAGCATCGGTTGCAGGTTGACGGAGAAGACCGGACAACTCGTCGACGTGAGACGACCTATCTCGTCCCACGCAAGCAACGAGCTGTATGACCATGAGCTGATGCGGCCACCTCCGCCATTGCCGCGCTGCAGCCAGACCAGTTGTCCACCGCGCGACCATTGCAGATGGAGTGCTTCGTCTTTTGGCGTCACGCCGGTGTGCTGAATCAGTTCACGCCGCTGGCCGTTCGGGTAGTAACTGTATTGCGTGCCGGACGCGTTCTCGCCGTAACTGGTGGTTACATACTTTGAGTCGCCGTAGTCGTGGTAGAGCTCCTCGTCATCCAGCGCACCGAATCGAAAGTGTCTCACGACACCCTCTTGTTTGCTGCCGACAAATCGGGCTTCGCCGATCAGCGCGCCGTCGGCGGTGCGGCAGGTTTTGCGCCAGACGGCGGTCGGTGCGTCCGGCGCCGACCCACTCTCCGGATTGCACGTCCAACGCGCACCTGCAGGGTCACGAATCGTGCCTTCATTCGCAGTGGCCGCGCGTTCGTCCTGCGTCATGGCAAGCATGGCCGCCGTGCCCTTCATGCCCCCGGAAAATTGTCCTGGAGCGGCCATGCTCGCCACTCGCTGATCCGGCGGAAACTCGGTAGCGCAGGCAAGCGATGGCATCACGGCCAGCCACGCGACCAACAGCCCGAGTGGAGCACGCTTCCATTCACACGACGATGGCATCTTCAAATGCTCCCAAGGTGATAATTGCGTGGTCAACCCAGTCTAGTACTGTGCACTGGCATCGCGGATCTGCAGGCCGCGATGCCAGTGCAGGCACGGGCGTTGCGCCGCGCGCAGACTGATGGGCGTCCGCGTACAAAGCGAAACATGATCAATGCCGGCACTTCGTCCTGCAGCCTGCTCAAGCGAGAACGGGATACGCCGGCTCGGCATCCAGTGTGGCCGCACACACCGCTGCCAGTTCCAGCAGGCGCAGATCCGAGCCACGGGCTCCGACCAGTTGCAGCCCGATCGGCAGGCCATTCGGCAAGGTACCCATCGGCAGGCTCACCGCGGGACAACCGGCCAGGCTGGCGAAGCTGGTGAGGTCGGCTTGCGAGTCGGGTATCGGGCCGCCCAGCGCAAACGCCCCTTGCGGGGTGGTCGGCAACACCAGCACATCGACCTGGCAGAACAACCGGCGCATCTTCAAGGTGGCCGCGTCGAGCACGCGGTCAGCCATCGCGTAATCGGCCGCGCTCTTGCTCGCTGCATAGCCG
>DASZCB010000049.1:0-2136 GCA_035943575.1 Rhodanobacter sp.
GCGAACTTATAGGATCCCCGGATCCGAACCATCCGCAGAATGACCGTGCCGCGCAAGGCATTCTTGGCGTGGTGAAGAGTGGTAATGATCCCCGCGCATTGTTCCGCTTGATACCGAAAGGCGAAGTGCAAGATCCTGCTCAATTTGAGCAATATGAGGTAATAAGCAGGCGCCAGTCTGGAAAGTTGGCAAAGGATCACAAAGGTGATCGCGAGGTCAGCGACTATTACAAGATCCCGATTGATCTTGTCGCTCGGGTTGAAGAGCTATTGCCTGGATCCGCCGCGTGGGAGTCTGCAATTTTTTGGCAACTTGCGACACCTCACCTGCCACCGCTTGAATGGGTGCGCGCAGCGATTCAGCACCTCATCAGAACCCTGAGGCTTTGCCGGCCGTCTTTCGATGAACGGCGGCTGCACTTGGCTCCTGAAGACTTTGCTCTGCTCAAGTCCCAGACCTTGGAAGAACAGATCCGAGTCTATCGAGAATCGTTAAACCCACTGATCCAAAATGCAACCGCAGATTCCCTTAGCCTGCTAGCCACACTGACTGTAGAGAGCTATATCGTAGACAACGATATATTGTTCAATCTGCATGTCGACGCGACAAAGCAAGTTCTACGAGAGTTGCTTTCGCATGAATTAATGGCAGACATCCGTGCGACATTCAACAGGCACGTGACGTCCCAAATTTTGGGCATGAACTGGGACGAACCGGACCTTCACGAACCGTCGTCGCTCACTTCACCGCTGATGAAAATTGAAGACTTGGAATGCATGGTAGGCGCGCCGGTGATCTACCTGCCATAAGGCAATCGTGGGCGCTTGAGGGAGTTGCGTGATCAAAGCATAAGCGGCGGCTTAGCCATCGAGTAGCTAGCCCCCAGCGTGCTGGTATGACTGCCCGTTTCAGCGCAAGTGGTGCCGATGCGGGGGTTAAGTACCGCTTTGATGTTGCCACCATATGCACGCCTTGCACCGCAGGATCGCCGTTGCGTAGCTGACGACCCACAGCTTTTTGCCGGTTTCGGTCGGTGGCCTCCCGCCCATTAAAATGCCAGCGCGCGGAGCATGTCCGAATCCTGCAGTTCGATGCCCTAGTCAGCTCCAGCGAGCTGGTCGGGAGTTTCCGGAACGATGGTCAGCCATTGCCGGAATCCGCAACGACACGGTGCTTGTCAGCTACAACGGAAAGTGCTACGACGCACCTCTGCTGAAAACGCGTACCGCCTCGGATCCGTTATCTGGACTGGGGCATCTGGATCTGCTTCATCCCGTGCGTCGGCATTGGAAAGGTGTTTGGGAAAACTGCCGCCTGACCACCGCAGAACGTGAACTGCTGGGCGTGGTGCAGGAAAATGATTTGCCCGCTCGGAGGCTCCGGCCGCGTGGCTCACCTATCTGCGGGCGGTTCTGCGCTGAATCTCGGACGAGTGTTAGCTCACAACGTGCAGGATTTGAAGAGCTTGGCCGGCGTACTGCTGACATGGCCAGACTGGCGGCGACCCCAGCCTAAGAGCTAGCTGCGCACCGCCTCGAAGAAGGTCTGGGGGATAGCCACACCTTTTTCAGCGCATAACGCAAAAACAGTGGATCGACTCCGCGATAAAGTATACCCTTCCTCATTAAGGAACGTCCCAGCACAAAAAACAAACTTCCAACGCACGGACCTGAGGCCATGGAATCGAATAGCTATCAGTTTACCGCGATGCGCGGAATCCAGGCAGGCAGGGCCTACTACGCCTTGATGTGCCCACTGAAGCTTGTACCCAAACTCTTCCGGTTTGACGATGAAGCGCTACCACCCGAGCTTCGCGCTCAGCGCGTGCTGAATCGAACGCGCATCCCTCAAATCGCCCGGTACATCGTGGACCACACCGACGAATACATCTTGTCGTCGCTCTGTGCCTCAGTGGACGGTGAGCTTGAATTCGAGCCAGTCGCCACGACGGGGCCGATGCGCTCTATGGGCCTGTTGCGCATTGGTATGAGTGCCACAATTTTGATCAATGATGGCCAGCATCGGCGAGCCGCCATCGAAGAAGCATTGCGTGAGCGCCCAGAGCTCGGGGACGAAACCATCTCCATCGTCTTGTTCGCCGATGGCGGTCTACTTCGATCCCAGCAAATGTTTGCG
>DASZCB010000050.1:0-4354 GCA_035943575.1 Rhodanobacter sp.
ATCATCCGCAAGAATTACGGCGCCAGCCATTTCATCGTGGGGCGCGATCACGCCGGTCCCGGCAATGATTCGAATGGCCAGCCGTTCTATGGGCCGTTCGACGCGCAGACGCTACTGGAGCAGCATCAGGCCGAGCTGGGCATCCAGATCGTGCCGTTCCCGGCGATGGTTTATGCGGCCAATCGCGACAGCTATCTGCCATCGACCGAGGTCACCGCCGACGACGAAGTGCGCGACATTTCCGGCACGCAGCTGCGCAAACATCTGCATGAAGGCAGCGAAATCCCGTCGTGGTTCAGCTTCCCCGACGTGGTGAAAATCCTGCGCGAACGCCATCCGGTGCATGCGCCGCGCGGTTTCGCACTGTTCTTCACCGGCCTGTCCGGCGCCGGCAAGTCGACCATCGCGCAGGCGGTGATCGCGCAGCTGCTGGAACACACCAGCCGTCCGGTAACAGTGCTCGACGGTGACGAGGTGCGCAAGCATCTGTCGCGCGGGCTGGGTTTCTCGCGCGAGGATCGCGCCGCCAATGTCACCCGCATCGGCTACGTCGCCAGCGAGATCGTGCGCCACGGCGGCATCGCGGTATGCGCGCCGATCGCTCCGTATGCCGACGCTCGCGCTGAATCCCGCGCGCTGGTCGAGGCGCACGGCGACTTCGTCGAGATCCACGTCGCCACCACACTGGAGATATGCGAGGCACGCGATCGCAAGGGTCTTTACGCGCAGGCGCGCGCAGGCAAGATCACCCAGTTCACCGGCATCAGCGATCCGTACGAAGCACCCGAACAGCCGGAGCTGCGCATCGATGGCAACGCCGCCGAGCCGACCGTGCTGGCCCGCCAGGTGCTGGCGCTGTTGCGCAACAAGGGTTTGATCGAGGGTTGACGCAACACGGCGCTCGCCGGTGGTGGGCGCCGTTCCGCAGGTTGATCGATCAGGCCGCGTTGGGCCGTGGAATCGACTGCCGTTCCCGCCAGTGCGGCACGGCCGCCCAGTCGGTCGGCACGGTGTCGGCGGCCAGTGCACGCACCACGTCGCGGCGATCCAGGTGCGGTGCAAATTGGGCGATGAATTCCAATACGTATTCGCGCAGCACGCTCTCCCGGCGCAGCACGATCCAGGTCGTGCATTGCGGAAACAGATGATCGGCCGGCAGCGTGTCCAGGTCGATATCGCTGTCGAGCATGGCCATCTCGGCAAGCACGCCGATGCCGAGGCCGGCGCGCACATAGGTTTTGATCAGGTCGGCATCGCCGGCGGTCATCGCAATCTGCGGACGCAGGGCGACAGCGTCGAACGCACGGCGCAGCGACGAGTCGGCCTTGAGCGAGGACTCGTAGCTGACCAGCGGCAGTGCGGCCAGCTCATCAAGCGAGGGCGGTTGCCCGCTGATGGCCAGCGGATGGCCCTTGGGCGCCACGATCACCCGATGCCAGCGATACGCGGGCAATGCGATGCCGACATTCGGCGGCGCGCCGGCACTGCTGATCACCGCCAGGTCGACACGGCCGGCTTCCAGTTGCGCCAGCACTTCGCCGTCGCGACCTGGCTGCAGGTGCACGCTGACCTGCGGGTAGCTCTGGCTGAGCGCGCCGATCGCGGCGGGTAGGGCGAAGCGGGCCTGGGTATGCGTGGTGGCGATGCGCAATTCGCCGCGCGCCTCATTGCGCAGGTTCGCAGCGATCGAGCGGATGTTGGCGGCCTCGGCGAGGATCGTGCGGGCGCGTTCAAGCACGTGGCGGCCGGCGTGGGTTACCGCGTCGAGACTCTTGCCCTTGCGCACGAACAACTGGAAGCCCAGTTCGTCCTCAAGCTGCCTGAGCTGCTTGCTCAGACCGGGCTGGGTGGCGTGGACGCGTTCTGCGGCCAGCGTGATGTTGAGGCCGGAGTCGGCGATGGCAATGAGATAGCGCAACTGGATAAGCGTCATGGCGATGGGCTCGTGAGCGGTCGGAGTCATTGGATTGAGGCGCGAACGGAACACGGGTACATCGCGTGGCACGAACCGGCATCTTGCCTGGCGCAAAGGTGCAGACCGCCGTGGTTGGGCTGCTGGTGGGTCCAAGGTGGTTGGCATATATTGTCATTAACAGACGTCTATACGGCTATTTGAATTAATAGTCAAGATTAGCGTTGCTTGTGACCGGTCATAACGTGATGGCATATGCGCGGCGGCGCAAATCATTTGCGGTAGCGGAATGCGCTGCGTAGCGTGGCTTCGTCTCCATTGCATGCGAAGCCGAGTCCATCCGAATGAAGCTCTATCCGCTGTTCGCCGATCTCTCCCGTCGCGCCGTGCTGGTGGTGGGTGGTGGTGCGGTGGCCGAACGCAAAATTGCCGCCTTGCTCGGCGCGCAGGCGCAGGTCACGGTGAACGCGCCCACGCTCACGCCGCAGCTGCAGCGCTGGGCGGCGGCAGGGCGCATCGCTCATCGTCGCGATGCGTTCCAGGAGGCTTGGCTGGAGCGAGTCTGGCTGGTGGTGGCGGCTACCTCCGACACGGAGTTGAACCGGCTGATCGCCACCTTCGCCGAATTGCGACGGATCTTCGTCAACGTGGTCGACGATGCGGCACTGTCGAGTTTCCACGTGCCGGCGGTGGTGGATCGGGCACCGTTGACCATCGCGATTTCCAGCGGCGGCGAGGCGCCGATGCTGGCGCGGCTGCTGCGTGAGCGACTGGAGACGCTGCTCGATCATTCGCTGGGCGCGCTGGCCACACTGGCGGCCCGCCTGCGCAAGCGCATCCGCGTGCGGTACCCGGACATGGCGGCGCGGCGGCATTTCTACGAGAGCTTGTTCGTAGGCCCGGTCGCAGCACTGCTGCGCCAGGGCAGGCCGGATGCGGCGCGGCAGGCGGCGGAACAGGCGCTGACGGCAACGCCGATCGCGTCTGCGGGGTCGGTCGTGCTGGTTGGTGCCGGCCCTGGTGACCCCGGTCTGTTGACCTTGCGTGCCCTGCGCGCATTGAACGAGGCCGACGTGATCCTGCACGACCGATTGGTCAGTGCAGACGTGCTCGATCTGGCGCGCCGCGATGCCGAACGCATCGAAGTCGGCAAACAGGCCGGTCATCACCACACCACCCAGGATGGCATCCACGCGCTGCTGTTGCAGCATGCGCGGGCGGGTCGGCGGGTGGTGCGACTGAAGGGTGGCGATCCATTCGTATTCGGTCGCGGCGGTGAGGAGCTGGAGTTTCTGCGCAGCCATCAGATTCCCTATGAGGTGGTGCCCGGCATCACCGCAGCGGTGGCGTGCGCAGCCTATGCCGGCGTGCCGCTGACCCATCGCGATCACGCGCAGTCGGTACGTTTCGTCACCGCACACTGCCAGTCCTCGCGTGACACCTTGGACTGGGCCGCGCTGGCGCAGGAACGGCAGACGCTGGCGGTCTACATGGGCGTGGCCGAACTGGGCGAGCTGCAGGCGCGATTGGTCGAACATGGCCGAGCGCCGTCGACTCCCTTTGCCTTGATCGAGAACGGCTCGCGCCCGGATCAGCGTGTAATCACCGGGACACTGACGAATCTGGCCGAGCGTGCGGCTTTCCACAAGGTGTGTTCGCCAGCACTGCTGATCCTGGGCGAGGTGGCATCGCTGGCCTTGTCGCTGGCGTGGTTCGGCCAGCCGCCGCTGGGCGCCGTGGTGCATGACATCCGGGCCAATGTCGCGGGCGGCGCAAGAGCACTGCCGAAGCGGTCAACGATGCGGACGTGCTGGCTGCAATCCATCGCGCTTGACACAACAATTACCTGTGCCGGCGCATGATCCCGCCGGTGTGGTTTTCCCCTCTGCCTGCTGGAGCGACTCCATGATCCACGACAGCATTCTCGACACCATCGGCAACACGCCGATCATCAAACTCCACCGCGTCGCGCCGAAACACGTCGAGCTGTACGTGAAGGTGGAGGCGTTCAATCCGGCCGGTTCGGTGAAAGATCGCCTCGCCCTGGCGATCATCCTCGACGCCGAGCAACGCGGTACGTTGAAACCCGGCCAGACCGTGATCGAGGCCACCTCCGGCAACACCGGCGTGGCGCTGGCGGCGGTGTGCGCGGCGCGGGGCTATCCGTTCGTTGCGGTGATGAGCGAGACGTTCTCGATCGAGCGGCGCAAGTTGATCCGCGCCTATGGCGGCAAAGTGGTGCTCACGCCAGCCGCCGCGCGTGGCAGCGGCATGGTGGCGAAGGCTGTGGAGCTGGCGAAAAAGCATGGCTGGTTCTTCACCAACCAGTTCGAGAACCCGGCCAACCCGGCGTATCACCGGCAGACTACCGCGCCGGAAATCCTGCGCGACTTCGCCGGTCGCCGACTGGATTACTTCGTCACTGGCTGGGGCACTGGCGGC
>DASZCB010000051.1:0-1686 GCA_035943575.1 Rhodanobacter sp.
CGGCTTCCTCGAGAAGTGCGAGCAACACGACATCCTGTGCGACTCCTTCCATCTCTCATCCGGCTACACCTCAATAGGCGACAACCGCTACGTCTTCAACTGGAACCGCGACAAGTTTCCCGATCCCGCCGCCTTCGTGCATTCATATGTGGAGAAGGGCGTGCACCTGATCCCGAACATCAAGCCGGCGCTGCTGCACGATCATCCGCTGTTTGCGGAGGCGGAAGCGAAGGGACTGCTGATCACCGCGGCCGATGGCGCGCCGGAATGGGTGCAGTTCTGGGGCGCGGCTGGTGCCTATCTCGATTTCACCAATCCCGCGACGCGCGACTGGTGGAAGGCGAAAGTGAAATCTGCGCTGCTCGATTATGGCATGGGCTCGACGTGGAACGACAACAACGAGTTCGAGATCGTCAGCCCCGCCGCACGCTGTCATGCGGGCGCGGCGATTGAATCGAAGCCGCTCCAGACTTTGCTGATGATGCGCGGGTCGCGTGAGGCACAGGTCGCACACGCGCCGGACAGGCGGCCGTTCCTGGTCAGCCGCGCCGGCGCGGCAGGCATGCAGCGCTACGTGCAGACCTGGTCGGGCGACAACTACACCAGCTGGGAGACGCTGAAGTACAACGTGAAGATGGGGCTCGGCCTCGCGCTGTCGGGCATCTCCAACACCGGCCATGACGTCGGCGGCTTCGATGGTCCCAAGCCGGATGCAGAACTGTTCGTGCGCTGGGTCGGCTTCGGCATCTTCATGCCGCGCTTCTCGATCCATTCGTGGAACGACGACCGCACCGCCAACGAACCGTGGATGCATGAGAGCGTGACGCCCGCGATCCGCGATCTCATCCGCCTGCGCTATCGCCTGCTGCCTTATCTCTACGACCTGATGTGGAGATATGCGCAGGACTACGAGCCCGCGATCCGCCCAACCTTCCACGACTACCCGCACGATCCGATTTGTCTGGAGGAGAACGACGACATGCTGCTCGGCCGCGCGCTTCTCGTGGCGCCGGTGGTCGAGCCGGGCGTCGCGTCGCGTGAGGTCTATCTGCCTGCCGGCACGCGCTGGTACGACTACTGGACGGGCGAGGCGTTCGAAGGCGGCCGCACCGTCTCGCGCCCGGCACCGTTCCGCCGTCCGCCGCTGCTGGCGCGAGAGGGCAGCGTGATCGCGCTGAACACGGCGGAGCAGCATTTTGGCGAGCGCGGAGACATACGTGCCTTCCAGATATTCCCGCTGACGACGGGCACGTTCGAGGCGGCGATCTTCGACGACGATGGCGAGAGCGCGAGCGCGCAGAGCCGCCGGTTCTGGCACGTGCGCGTGGTGTGCACGGAAGACGCGATCGAGGTCACGGTCAGCGGCGACGCCGATATCATCCTGCCGGCGACAGAGAAGCGCCGCCTAACGATCAATCCGCAATCGCCGAATACACCAGGCTCTTGAGTTGGCCCCGGAAGTTGAACGCGCCGGATGGCATCAGTTGCGTCATGAACACCACTGCCAGGTCATCCACCTCGTCGACCCAGAAGATCGTCGAGGCCGCGCCGCCCCAGTACCAGTCGGTGCCCACAATGCTGCCGGACAGCACGCTGTCGAGCGTGCAGGCGAAGCCCAGCCCGAAGCCCACGCCTTCGTTAGCCGTCTCGGAGAAGCCGCCGATCGCCATCTGCGTCAGGTCCTTG
>DASZCB010000052.1:0-2273 GCA_035943575.1 Rhodanobacter sp.
CTGGACTCAGGGCGTCCCTAACGGTGCCAGCGCCAGCGCCGCAGCGGGTGACGGCCATATCAGCTCGCGACTGACGCGGCCCAGCGCGGTGGACTGTTCGCTCCAGTGGATCAGTTCCATCGCGCCGGTGTGGTCCTCGATCAGCGCGGTGCAATGCTCCACCCAGTCGCCGTCGTTGAGGTAGAGCACGCCGCCCAGTTCGCGCACATGGCCGAAGTGGATATGTCCGCAGATGTGGCCATCGAAACCGCGCTCGCGGGCATCGGCGGCGACGCGTTCCTCATAGGCACGGATATACGCCAGCGCTTTGCCGATATGCGATTTGACGATGATCGACAGCGGCAGGTAAGGCAGTTCCAGCCGTTGCCGCATCGCGTGCAGGCGGCGATTGCTCCAGCAGATGAAGCGATACATCGCTTCACCGAACTGCAGCATCCAGCGGCGGCCTACCTGCTCTGGATCGAATTCGTCGCCATGGCTGACCCGATAGCGGCGGCCGTCGGCGCCGACATGCAGGGCGTCCAGCACGATCCGCACGCCGCCGAAGTTCTGCCCTTGCAGGCCGCGCATCGGCGCATCGTGATTGCCGGGAATGTAGATGACCTCGACCCCACGCTGTGCCAGCGCGAATATCTCGGCGATCACCGCGCTGTGCTCGGCATGCCACCAGTGTCGTTTCGCCAATGCCTCCAGGTCGATGATGTCGCCGACCAGATAGAGCTTTTCGCAGCGTAGCTGGCGCAGGAAATCGAGCAGGTAGGTGGCCTTGCAGTCAGGCGTGCCCAGATGCACGTCGGAAATGAAGGCGCTGCGGCAGTGGAAGGTATTCATGGCGCGCTCCCCGGTAGTTGCCCGGGGCGCCAGTGTGCGATCGCTACGTCACCGCCGCATGGCGAACAGGTTGCAGCCTCGTTGCCGTCAAGCTGTCTGTACTAGCGGAGCGCCGCGCGAACCGTCGGCTCGATCGCGTCCACCCACAACGCGTATTGCGCCGCCGAGGGATGCAGGCCGTCGTCGGCGACAAGCGTGGGGTGCGCGCGCGAAATATCAGTGATATCGACGAAACGGGCGCCGGCGTGGCGGGTTTCATCGCGGGCGATCACGTTGTAGGCGTCCAGCTCGGCGGCGATGCGTGTGCGGTCGCGGCTCTGTTCATGGGCGAAACGGGTGACACCCCAATCGGGAATCGACACCACCACCACGCGCTCGGCGCGGCCGCCGGCCAGCACGATCGCGCGGGCTAGCAGGCTGGTGAATTGATCGCGGTAGTCGTCGGCCGTGCGGCCGCGGTACTGGTTGTTGACGCCGATCTGAAGAGTGACCAGGTCGTACGCCGGCGTCAGTGACGCCACGTCCATGCCATGCGCGAGCTCGTCGGTGCTCCAGCCGGTGACTGCAACGATGCGTGGGTCGTCGATCACCACGCCAGTCTGACGTAGGCGCTGCACCAGTCCGGCCGGCCAGCACTGGTGCGCAGCGACCGCCTCGCCGACGGTGTAGGAGTCGCCGAGGGCGAGGTAGTGCAGTGCGGGCGTAGTGGGCATCAAGGGACTCAAGCCACCGCGGCGGTCGGAGCCCGCGCCTGCTCCTGCGCCATCCGCGCGAGCACCCGCTCGATCCGCACGAACACCTCATGCAGTTGCGCCGGCGGCGGCAGCAGGGTCAGTCGGAAGTGGCGGCTGCGCGGCACATTGAAGCTGCTGCCGGGGACTACCAGTACCGATTCCTCTTCCAGCAAGCGCAAGGCGAACGTCTCGTCGTCGAAACTGGCGATGCGGTCGGCGCGTACCTGCGGGAACGCGTAAAGCGCACCGTTCGGGGCGACCAGTTCCAGATAGTCGCTGGCGGCAACGCTTTGTAGTACGGCGCTTCGCGCCTCATGCAGGCGTCCGCCCGACGCGGTGAGTGCGCCAATCGTCGGTGCGCTCTGCAGTGCCGGCGGCACCGCCCATTGCGCGGTCACGTTGGCGCATAACCGCAGCGCGGCGAGCAACTGCAACGCATCACGATAGGCCGCCGTGCGCGCTGGGTCGCCGGACAGGCTCATCCAGCCGACCCGGTAACCGCAGGCACGATGCACCTTGGACAGGCCGCCGAAACTGAGACAGGGCAGCTCACCAGCCACTTCGGCCAGCGGCTGAAAGGTCGCGTCGTCGTACAGGATTTCGTCGTAGATCTCGTCGGCGAGCAGCAACAGCCGGTGCCTCGCCGCGATTGCTGCCAGCCGCTGCAGCAGCGCGCGTGGATACACCGCGCCGGTCGGGTTGTTCGGG
>DASZCB010000053.1:0-3066 GCA_035943575.1 Rhodanobacter sp.
GACCGACGGTGAGATCGCCGCCTGCGCTGCCGCTGGCGTGTCGGTGGTGCATTGTCCGGAATCCAATCTGAAGCTCGCTTCCGGTTTCTGCCCGGCGGAAAAGCTGCGTCTGGCCGGCGTCAATGTGGCGCTCGGCACCGATGGCTGCGCGTCGAACAACGATCTGGACATGTTCGGCGAGATGCGTACTGCCGCGCTGCTGGCGAAAGCGGTAGCCGGTGACGCGGCGGCGTTCGATGCGGCGTTCGCGTTGCGTGCCGCGACGCTCAGCGGCGCCAAGGCGATCGGACTGGAAGCGAAGATCGGTTCGATCGAAGTCGGCAAGCAGGCCGACTTCGCCGCCGTGCGGCTGAGCGATCTGGAAACCCAACCGATGTTCCATGTCATCTCGCAACTGGTCTATGCGACCGGCCGCCATCAGGTCAGCGACGTGTGGATTGCCGGCAAGCGCAAGCTCGCCGCACGCGAGCTGATCGGTGTCGACACCGCGGCGATCCTCGACAAGACGCGCGCCTGGCGCGAACGCATCGCTGAGTCCTGAGCCGGAGTCTTCGATGAACCGTTACCTGATCCTGCTCATCCGTCGGCCTGACCTCGACTCTGCCGTGGTGCCGCTGCATCAGGCTTTTCTGGGCGGCTTGCGCGAGCAGGGTCGGGTGGAACTGTCCGGTGGGTTCAGCGACAGGTCCGGCGGTGCGTATCTGCTGCACGCGGCCGATATGACCGAGGCGACCGCGATCGTGCACAGCGATCCCGCGCATGTCAGCGGTGGCTGGGATATCACGGTGTACGAGTGGCAGGCGCACTAAACTCCATGCCGGCCCTTGAGGATTCGACGATGCAGACCACGAATGCGAGTCCCTCGCAAAACCCCGCACATCCAGGTGCGGACTCCCCAAAAAACGTGAGCCCTGAAGAAATTGCCCGCTTCGACAGTCTGGCGGCGCGCTGGTGGGATCCGGACGGCGAATCGCGCCCGCTGCACGATCTCAATCCGGTGCGTGCCGCGTACATCGTTGCGCGCGTCGATCTGCGTAATGCTCGCGTGGCCGACGTCGGTTGCGGCGGCGGCCTGCTGAGCGAGTCGCTGGCCCGCGCGGGTGCGCACGTCACCGGCATCGATCTTGGCGGAAAGGTGATCGAGATCGCCAAACTGCATCTGCACGAGTCGAACCTCACGGTCGATTACCGTGTGCAATCCTCGGCGGATCTGGCAGCTGCGGAACCGGCCAGTTTCGACGCAGTGTGCTGCATGGAGCTGATCGAGCACGTGCCCGATCCGGCGGCACTGGTGAACGATCTGGCCGCGATGCTGAAGCCGGGCGGCTGCCTGTTCATGTCCACCATCAACCGCACGCCGGCCGCGTTCGGCGCGGCGATCGTGGGAGCGGAATACGTGATGCGCATGTTGCCGCGCGGCACCCATCACTACGCGCAGTTCCTGAAGCCGTCCGAACTGAGCCGCCTGCTGCGCCATGCCGGGCTGGAACTGGAGGACGTCTCCGGGCTCGCCTACAACCCGCTCAATCGCAAGGCCTGGCTGAGCAGGATCACGGCGGTCAATTACGTGCTCAGCGCGCGCAAACCTGCATGAAATCGCTACCCGAAAACATCCGGGGCGTGCTGTTCGATCTGGACGGCACCTTGCTCGACAGCGCCCCCGATCTGTATGCCGCGCTGCTCGCGCAGTGTGCGGAAGAGGGTGTTGCGCCACCGCCGTATGCGCCGGTGCGCGACGTGGTTTCGCGCGGTGCGCGTTCGATTCTGCGCTGCGCGTTTGCCGAGCGTGGCGAATCTGCGTTGGAAGCACTGACACCGCGTTACCTGCAGCTGTACCAGAACGTGATGGCGCAGCAGACGCAGTCGTTCGATGGTGTCGACGACCTGCTGGCGCGGATCGAGGCACACGGCTTGCGCTGGGGCATCGTCACCAACAAGGCGGCGTTTCTCACCGATGAACTGATCAGTCGCGTCGGCTGGGCTCATCGCGCCAGCGCGGTGGTGTCCGGCGATACGCTACCAGTGAAGAAGCCCGATCCGGCGCCGGTGCTGCTGGCCTGCGAACGTGCCGGTGTGGAACCGGCGCATTGTCTGTTCGTCGGCGACGATCGCCGTGACATACAGGCTGGCGCTGCCGCTGGCTTGTACACGGTCGCGGTGAGCTGGGGTTATCTGGACGGCGGGGATCCGCACACCTGGGGCGCCGATGTGGTGCTGGCTCATCCGACCGAACTGGCCGAGCTGTTGCAACTGCAACCGGTCATCGCATGATCGAGCTTGTCGAACAAAGCGCGGTATTGCAAGGCTTCATCGACAAGTGGCTGGCGGTGCAGCCGCAGCAGCGCATCGCGCTGGTGTTCGTCGACGGACAGCATTATCCCGGCCACGTCGCGCTGGCCGCGCTGGAGCAGGAGTTGCTCGGCGCCGCCTATGGCATCCGCGAGCCGCAGGTGGCTGCAGCCAAGCTCAACTGGTGGGCCGAGGAACTGGCTGGAGCAGCGGCCAGCGGCGGGCGTCATCCGCTGACTCAGGTACTGTTCGACGACGAGCGTGCGCATGCCATCGCCAGCGACCTTTGGCTGGCACCGGTGCTGGCCGCGATGGCCCAACTGGAGCAGGGTACCGCTGCGGACTTCCGGACACAGCTTGATGCCGCCATGCCGCTGCACGGGGCGCTGGCTGCGCTGGAAACCGCGTGGTGGTATGGCGCCGACGCGTCGCCCGTACGGGCTGCGCGCGTGGCTACGCTCAACCATCTGCTGTATGCACTGTTGCGGCTGGAGCAGGACGCCGAGCGCGATCGCCTGCCGCTGCCGATGGCGCGGCTGGCGCGGCATCGGCTGAGCCGCGCGCAGCTGCGCGCTTCTAGTGCGGCGCGGCAACAGGCGATCAAGGCGCAACTGGATGACCTGCTTGCCAGCTGGCGCGAATCAGCCACCCTGGCCGGCCCGCTCAGCGTGTTTCGCGCGCTGGAATCGCGTCACGCCAGCAAACTGGCACAACGCGCCGTACGTGCCGACGATGCGCTGGCTGCATTGCAGGCTGGTCAGCCGCGCAGCGGGCTGG
>DASZCB010000054.1:0-1959 GCA_035943575.1 Rhodanobacter sp.
CCATGCACGGGCCGGATGCGCAGGCGCAGGGCGCCGAACGGCGCGCCCAGGGATGTCTGCTCGAACAACGCAACGCACGCTGGATCGAGGAGCTGGAGCCGCTGCTGCGTACTGGCGGCTGCTTCGTCGCGGTCGGCGCCATTCATCTCACCGGCAAGGATGGACTGCTCGTCGGGCTTGCCCGGCGCGGCTTCGCGGTAAGCGCGCAGACGTGGTGAGCCATCGTCGCATCGCACGGCAACACTGACACGGGATTCACGTCATGCAGGCAGTACGGCAAGTCCATTGGGCGCAGGGTGGTTTCCTCACGCCGCAGCATCTGCAGGCGCAGGACGCCTGGCAGCAGGCGTACGCGCTGCGCCTGCATCGGCAGTTTTCGCCGTATCACTGGGGCTACGAAGCACTCGTGCTGCGCGAGGATGCGCTGGCCACCGGCATGGCTACCCTGGAACGCTTCGTGCTGCTGACCCGCCAGGGCGAGCTGATAAGCGGCGGCGTGGCGGCCACTGCCGAGGGCGGCGGCAACGCACGGGTGCCCGAGCGCAGCTTGCTGGAACTGGTCGTACCGAACAACGAACCGATTTCCCTGTATCTGGTGTTCAAGCGCGAGCGCACGCTGGATGGTCTGGGTCGCAGCGATGAACGCGGCAGCCGGCTACCGGCGCGCCATCGGCTCGATGGTGAGTCGCGCGCTGATCCGTATGATCCGCAGGCGCCGGTCGCAGATGTGGATTTCCTGGGCTACCAGGCGCAGATCATCAGTAGCCTCGACGAGGGTGCCGACGCGCTGCTCGGTGCCTGCGAGTCATACAAGTTCGCCGAGATCGTGCCGAACGGTCCGGGCCGCTTCAAGCTGTCACCTGATTACATCCCGCCGCTGGTGGCGTTGCAGGCTTCGGTCAACCTCAGCCGCTGGGCGCGCAGCCTGCGCGACCTGCTGGTTTCGCGCGGCGCGGATTTCTCCAGCGTGAAGCGCCAGCGCGGCATCCGTGCCGCGTCGACCAGCGCACAGGAAGTGATGCGCGTGGTGATGATGCAGACCTTCGCCCGCTACATCGCCGACCTGCAGGAGATCGTGCGCGGCGGCGTGGAAGGGCCATACCCGCTGTACCTGCGGTTGCGCGAGCTGGTGGCGGAGTTCTCGGTGTTCTCCGAGGAGATCAGCTTTGCCGGCGGCCTGCGCGAGAACCCGGCCGAGACCGAGTTGCCGCCGTACGATCACGACAATCTGCGTGCGTGTTTCCGCATCGCGTTTCAGCGCGCGGAAACCCTGGTCAAGGCGCTCACGGTAGGCGCCGAGGTGGGCATCACGCTGACCTTTGACGGCAAACTGTACAAGACCGAATTGCCGCCGAACCTGTTCGAGTCGGACAAGACGCGCTTCTATCTCGCGTTCGAATCGGAACTGCGCGGGCAGGATCTGTTTGGACGGCTGTCGCGTACCGGCAAGATCTGCTCGGTCGAGGAAATGCCGAGGCTGCTGCAGGCCGCACTGTTCGGCCTGAAGATCGACCTGCTGCCGGTGCCACCGGAAGAGCTGCCGCAGAAGACGCCGAACACCACCTACTTCCTCGTCGATACCAAACACCCGTTCTGGCAGGGCATTCGCAACGCGCGAAACATGGCGGTGTTCTGCGACCTGCCGCCCGAGCAGACGGTGATCAAGCTGTATCCCGTTGGCGCGGAGGAGTAACGGCGATGGCGCGCATGCTGGAATTTTTCACTCCGCTGTTCTCCTACGGTCTGGCGATCGACGAGCAAATTGCCGACAGCGCGGCCCAGGGCAGCGTGGATGAGGTCTACGCGCGCGCGCGCGCGCTGATCGAACAGGCACGCAGCAGCGCGCTGGCTGCCGGCAAGCCGGCCGCTGCGGTGGAGTCGGCGGCGTTCGCGGTAGTTGCCTGGTTCGATGAAATCATCACGCGCAATCCGTCCTGGTGGAGTCAGGCCAGTCCGCTG
>DASZCB010000055.1:0-3625 GCA_035943575.1 Rhodanobacter sp.
ATCAACCCCTGCAGCAACAGCGAGGTCTCCAGCGAGGTCTCGAAACTGCGCAGGTTGCGGTTGTTGACGCCGATCAGCGGCACCGGCAGCGCCATCGCGCGCTCCAGTTCCTCCTCGTCATGCACTTCGCACAGCACGTCCAGATCGAGTTCGGCGGCGAGCAGCGACAGCTGCAGCAGCACGTCATCGTCCAGCGCGGCGACGATCAGCAGGATGCAGTCGGCACCGATCGCGCGCGCCTCATGCACCTGGTACGGGTCAATGATGAAATCCTTGCGCAGCAGCGGCAGTGAGCATGCCGCACGGGCCTGCCGCAGGAACGCCTCGCTGCCCTGGAAAAAATCGCTGTCGGTTAGCACCGACAGGCAAGCTGCGCCGGCTTTTTCATAACTCTTCGCGATCGCGGCCGGATCGAAGTTCGCGCGGATCACGCCCTTGCTCGGGCTGGCCTTCTTCACCTCGGCGATCACCGCCGGCAGACCGGCGGCGATCTTTGCCTCGATCGCGGCGGCAAAGCCACGGGTGTCCGGCTGCTCCGCGATGCGCGCGGTCAGTTCAACCAGCGGCAGTTTGGTCCGGCGTTCGGCAATCTCTTCCGCCTTGCGGGCAAGAATGCGATTGAGGATGTCGGTCATGGCATCTCGCTAGTCGGTAAGGGGGCACATTCTGTGCGCGGGGTATTCCGATCCTGCCACTTTGCAGGCCCGCGCGCACGCAGCAGCGCATCTAGCTCAGTGCGGCAAGTCGTCGGGTGGCGGTCACGAAGGCCTGCATTTTCGCATGTGCCGCGCCGTTGGCAATCGTGCTGCGCGCCAGCTCGATGCCATCGCCGACGGAGTCGACCACATCGGCCGCGTACAGCGCCGCACCGGCATTCAGGCAGACGATGTCATGCGGGATGCCGCGGCGGCCATCCAGCGCCTCCAGCAACATCGCCTTCGACTGGTCCACGTTTTCCACCCGCAGATTGCGGCTGGACGCCATCGCCAGGCCATAGTCTTCCGGCTCGATCTCGTACTCGCGCACCACGCCGTTGCGCAGCTCGCCGACCAGAGTGGCCGCACCGAGCGAGATCTCGTCCATGCCGTCGCGCCCCCACACCACCAGCGCGTGCTGCGCGCCGAGCTGCTGCAACACGCGCACCTGGATGCCGACCAGATCGGGATGGAACACGCCCATCAGGATATTCGGCGCATCTGCCGGATTGGTCAGCGGGCCAAGGATGTTGAACAGCGTGCGCACACCCATTTCCTTGCGCACCGGCGCCACCACCTTCATCGCCGGATGATGGTTCGGCGCGAACATGAAGCCTATGCCGGTTTCGGCCATGCACGCGGCGACCTGTGCTGGTGTAAGGTCGATCGAGGCACCGAGCGCCTCCAGCACATCGGCGCTGCCCGACTTCGACGACACGCTGCGGCCGCCGTGCTTGGCCACCCGCGCGCCCGCCGCCGCCGCGACGAACATCGACGCGGTGGAGATGTTGAAGCTCGATGCGCCGTCGCCGCCGGTGCCGACGATGTCGATCAGGTGTTCATTGCCGGCGCCGGTCAGTGGCACTTTGGCCGACAGCTCGCGCATCACCCGTGCCGCGCCGGTGATCTCGCCGATGGTTTCCTTCTTCACGCGCAGGCCGGTGATGATCGCTGCGGTCATCAACGGACTCACCTCGCCGCGCATGATCTGGCGCATCAGGGCGATCATCTCGTCGTGGAATATCTCGCGGTGCTCGATCGTGCGCTGCAACGCTTCCTGCGGCGTGATCGTGATGTCGCGTCCGGCCTTGCCGATCACCTCCGCACTCATGCCGCCAGCCGCAGCGGCAGACCGAGGAAATTGCGCAGCAGGTCATGGCCATGCTGGGTCAGGATCGACTCCGGATGGAACTGCACGCCTTCCACCGCCAGCGTCTTGTGACGCAAGCCCATGATCTCGTCGATAGAGCCGTCCGGGTTTTCCGTCCATGCGGTGACTTCCAGGCAATCCGGCAGCGACGACTGCTCCACCACGAGCGAGTGGTAGCGCGTCGCCTCGAACGGATCCGGCAGGCCTACAAATACGCCCTGCCCGCGATGGCGCACCGGCGACGTCTTGCCATGCATGATCTGCTTGGCACGAATCACCTTGCCGCCGAACACCTGACCGATCGCCTGGTGGCCGAGGCATACGCCGAACACCGGGATCTCGGCGGCCAGCTCGCGCAGCACGTCCAGCGACACGCCCGAATCATCCGGCGTGCCCGGGCCCGGCGAGATCATGATGTGCGACGGCTTGAGCGCGCGGATGCCTGCGATGTCCAGCGCATCGTTACGCACCACCTTCACCTGCTGCCCCAGCTCGCCCAGATACTGTACGAGGTTGAAGGTGAAGCTGTCGTAGTTGTCGATCATCAGCAACATGAAAATCCCGTATACCCGATCTCGTTGACTATCGAATTATCACACGCTGCGAAGCTACAGCAGTTTCATTGCAAGCTCAGCCATCCATGTACGGAATGCCTTGACCGCATAGGTGTCGGGTCGTCGCGCGGAGCTGACAAGATAGTAGCTGTCACGCGCCGCGATCGCGATTTTTCCGATCCGCACCAAGGTGCCCGCCTCGATCGCGTCAGCCACAAGCAGGCTTCGCGCCATTGCCACTCCCTGTCCCGCCTCGGCAGCCTGCAGCAGCAATGCGGAGTCGCTGAAATCCGGACCGAAAGTGCTTCCGACGCCGCTGGTCTTCGTCTTTTCGAACCACGTGTCCCATGTCTGGAAGTCGTCGCGCAACAGTACACAACGCCTCAGATCCGCCGCTTTTCGGATCCCCTGCCGTGCCACATATGCTGGCGATGCGACGGGAAACAGCTGCTCGTCGAACAGTTTCTGCCCGCGCAGACCTTTCCAGCGGCCGCTGCCGTAACGGATGCCCAAATCGATCTCATCGGCATCCAGGTCCATCAGGTTCAACGTGGCATGCAGCTTGAAATCGATGTCCGGATGATTGGCGAGGAATACGCCAAGCCGGGGCATCAGCCAGCGGCTGGCAAGCGACGGCGGAGCCGTGATCGACAACCCGGCCGCATCTCGATGGCGCAACGAGGCTCCCACCTCCGTCAACTGATCCAGCGAGAGCCTGACCACTGACATCAGCCGCTCGCCGGCAGGCGTCAGCGTCACGTCGTGCCGGTTCCGCTGAAAAAGCTTCGTTCCGTAGAACGACTCGATCGCCCTGATCTGGTGGCTCACGGCACTGGCGGTGAGATGAAGTTCTTCGGCGGTACGCGTGAAGTGGCGCAATCGTCCCAGCGCCTCGAAAGTACGCAGGGTATGCATCGGCGGCAGCACATATTTCATCGTTGAATCGTACTCATCGCATATTGAAAACAGATCAGTTCACTTGGCGTGCCGGACTCCAGATACTAGCGCGGATCAGACAGGTACCAGCCCATGCAAGTGCAACAGATCGAACCGGATATAGCATCGCGCAGCGGCATTTCATGCTTGCCTGCCTTTCGCAGCGGCGGCGCAGTGCCGGCGATCGCAACGCGCTCATCAACGAGCATGTCCGACACAGCCATCGATGCAGCGGATGGCGACCATGTTTTCTTTGGAGCAGCATCATGAAGCGCCTTATCAGTACGATG
>DASZCB010000056.1:0-2583 GCA_035943575.1 Rhodanobacter sp.
GAAGTCGGCCGGGGTCAGACCCTTGCCCATCAGCTCGTCGACGTAGACCAGCTCGTAGCCGGAGTGCATCAGGCGCAGGCCCAGCTCGGCATCCTCGCAGATCGTCCACTCCGACCAGCCGCCGGTGCCTTCCAGTGCAGTGCGCCGGACCATCGTCATGGTGCCGTGCTGGATGATCGCGTTGCGCTCGTTGCGATGATGCATGCCGATGCGGAAGAAGCCGTCGTACTCCCACGCGGTCATCCGGCGGAATGCGTTGTGCTCGAACTCGCGGTGCGCCTGCGGACACTGCACCACGGCCACTTTCGGATCATGGAAATGGCCGGTGAGGGCGGCCAGCCAGTCGGCGCGTACCTCATAGTCGGCATCGATCACCGCCACCACGTCGGCACGTGGGTCGGTCTCCTTCAGGCCGAAATTCAGCGCGCCGGCCTTGTAGCCGGGCCACGGTTCCAGGTGGAAGAAGCGGAAGTGCTTGCCGAGTTTTTCGCAGTATTCCTGCACCGGCTTCCACACCGCCGGATCCTTGGTGTTGTTGTCGATCACCAGCACTTCGTAGTTGGCGTAGTCGAGCGCGGCCAGCGAATCGAGCGTAACGATCACCATCTCCGGCGGCTCGTTGTAGCAGGCCAGGTGGATCGACACGAATGGCTGCTTCTCCGGCGGATCGGGCGTGAGCATGCCGGCATGGCGCATCCAGTCGCGCCGCCACAGCACCTCGGTGAACTCGAAGCCGTTGATCAGCAGGATCGCCAGAATCGCGATCTGTGCCGGGAACAGCAGCACCAGCATGGTCCAGTCGATCCAGCTCAGATAGAAGTTGAACGGCAGCGTGGCGGCCCAGGTCAGCAACCCGCAGGCGAGCTGGATCAGCGCGCAGAAGAAGAACCGCCCCATCAGCTTGAAGCGGCTGAAGCGGCGCGCGAAGAAGATCATCGGCAGCAGCGCCAGCAGGCTCGCCGCGATCGCCTTCCACGGCCAGCCGGTGTCTTCCGTCACCGGGCCGGTCAGCGGGAATTTCAGCTGGCGGTCGGCATTGAACATGCCCCAGTACGCACCAGTGCGGCCCTCACCGAGGTTCTCCTTCCACGGCTGGTCGAACGCTTCCAGCAGGAAGTAGTCAATGTGGTTGCTCTCGGCAATGTTCATCCATTCGCGGATGAAGATCGCCTCGTTGGAGACCGAGGGGTTGGCGTATTCGTGCCGATCGCCATTGGACGGCCAGCCGATCTCGCCGACCACGATCGGTTTGTTCGGGAAGCGGTTGCGGATCGCTTCGTAGGCGCCCAGCGCCTGATTCGCCGCTACCGGGCGCGATCTCGAATCGGATATCGGCACGCCGTTCCAGAACGGGAACAGATGGATGGTGATGAAGTCCACATGCTCTGCCAGCTCGGGATACTTCAGCCAGATGTAGTCCGGCTCGGCGATCGACACCGGCTGGTGCAAGGCCGCGCGCACGCGATCCAGGTAGGCCATCATCTGTTCGGGCGTGAGGTCGTTGCGGAACAGCACCTCGTTGCCGACGATGACGCGGGTGATCGTTTCCGGATACGCGCGAGCCTTGGCGATCAGCACCTCGATCTCGCGCTCGTTGTTATCAAGGCGCTTGTCGATCTCGGTGCCGGCCATCACCTTCAGGCCTTGCTTCTGCGCCAGCTGATACAACTGAGGGTTCTGCTGCATCGTGTAGGTACGCACGTTGTCGGTGTACCGGTGCAGCAGCTTCAGGTCGGCCGTGATTTCGTCGTCGCTGGGGTAGTCCTGCTTGAACGGACTCTGATAGCGCTGGAACACCGACAGCGAGAAGCCGCCGATCTTGCCGTGCCAGTCCTCCGGACCGTGCGGCAGATTGCTCCACCACCACAGCCCGATATTCATCGCGGCTACGACCAGGGCAAGCAGGATCGCGATGAGCAGTGGATATCGACGGTTGTGGTTTGTTGCGGTGGCGCTCAAAAAAATCCCCGGCGGAAGCCTGCGCAACAGGCGATAAAGCCTGAGGAGCTTAACCAATGCAGGGCCGCAGGCTCAACAAACATCGTTGACATGGGTCAGCGCAAGGTCAGGGGCGATGGGGGATTTCGATATCCGTCGCCACCCGTATGGTCCTGCAATTGCCCCGGTGGCAATACGAAAAACGACGCGATCGGGTGATCGCGTCGCCTGTTTTCGAGCCTGCGAGACACCGTTCGAATGTTTATCTGAGCAGCGAACGCAGCATCCAGGCCGTTTTCTCGTGTTCCATCAGCCGGCCGGTAACCATGTCGGCGGTGCCTTCGTCGCCGGCGTCAGCGGCGGCCTTGATGGTGGCGCGGGCGGTGTGGGCGGCGACCTCGTGGCCTTCGACCAGCTGAGCCACCATCTCCTTCCACTCCGGCACGCCGGCCTCCTCCTTGATCGAGGTGAGCTTGCCGAACTGGCTGTAGGAGCCAGGAGCGAACACGTCGAGCGTGCGGATGCGCTCGGCCACTTCGTCGGCGGCCAGCCACAATGCGTTGTACTGGGTCTCGAACATCGCGTGCAGACTGTTGAACTGCGGGCCGGTGACGTTCCAGTGGAAGCTGTGCGTCTTCAGGTACA
>DASZCB010000057.1:0-8459 GCA_035943575.1 Rhodanobacter sp.
AGCAGCAGGCCTTTGAACGGCTCGATGTTCGATTCCATTTCATGCCGGTATTCCGAGTCGGCCAGCAGCACGCCGGCGAGAAACGCACCCAGCGTGACCGACACCCCGGCCAGGTCCATCAACAGCGCTACCCCCATCACCACCAGCAAAGCCGTGGCGGTGGAAACTTCCACCGAGTCCGCGCGCGCCACGAAACGGAACACCGGCCGCAACAGATAGCGACCGCCGACCACCACCAGCAGAATCACCCCGATCGTGCGCAGCACGCCGGAAAGGTCAAACCCGTGCGCCGTCGATGAGGACGCCAGCAGCGGCACCGCCGCAATCAGCGGGATCGCCGCCAGATCCTGAAACAGAAGAATCGAAAACACCTGTCGACCGTATGCCGCGCCGGCTTCCTTGCGCTCGGCCAGGATCTGCAGACCGAACGCGGTAGACGACAGCGCCAGACTGCCGCCGACGATCGCCGCCGCATTACCGGCCAGACCGAACAGGTGATACCCGACCGCGCCGATCGCCACGCTGCAACTCAGCACCTGCAGTGCGCCGGTACCGAACACCGCACGGCGCATCACCCACAGCCGCTGCGGCGACAGCTCTAACCCGATCACGAACAGCATCAGCACGATGCCGAACTCGGCAATCGCCGCCACCCCTTCGGTGTTGCTGATCAGACCCAGCAACTGTGGCCCGATCACCATGCCGGCCAGCAGATAGCCCAACACCGAGCCCAGCCGGAAACGCTTGGTCAACGGCACCGCGATCACCGTCGCCAGCAGGAACACCACCGCGGTCTGCAGGAAATGATGGCTGTCCACGCGCGCGCTACTCCGGTCGGGGAGGTTCGATTATTCCACGCGGCCCCGGCCTGTGCGGGCTGCGCCGATCGCGCCGTGTGTCTTCGATGCTGCGCTGACGCTTGAAAAGAACAAGCCCGCACATGGCGGGCCTGTTTTGCTGCGGGAACATGGCGGCCGCTGCGTCGCGGATGTGCCGATTACTTCTTCGGCGAGTCCTTCAGGCCGCGGTTGATCAGCATCGGCTCGATGCTGGGATCCTGACCGCGCCAGTCCTTGTACAGCTTCGCCAGCTCTACGGTGTTGCCGCGCGAGAGGATCATGGCGCGGAAGCGGTCACCGTTCTCGCGGGTCAGGCCACCGTGATCCTTGAAACCCACGAAGGCATCATCGGCCAGCATCTGCGTCCACAGGTAGGCGTAGTAGCCGGCGGCATAGCCGTTGCCCCAGATGTGCTGGAAGTAGCTGGAGCGGTAGCGAGGCGGCACGTAGCTGAGGTCGATACCGTCCTTTTTCAGTGCGGCGGCCTCGAACTGGCCGGCATCCTGCGGCGGCGCGTCGGCACCGAGGGTGTGCCAGTTCATGTCGAGCAACGCGGCGGCGACCAGTTCGGTCATGCCATAGCCCGAATTGAACTTGCCCGCCTTGGTCATCTTGTCGACGAGTGCCTGCGGCATCGGCTCGCCGCTCTTGTAGTTCTTCGCATAGTTGGCGAATACCTTCGGATCGGTCGCCCAATGCTCGTTGAACTGCGACGGGAATTCGACGAAATCACGCGCGGTGGCGGTGCCGGACAGGGTCGGATACTGCCCGTCGGCGAAGATGCCATGCAGGCCATGACCGAATTCGTGAAACATGGTGATCACGTCGTCGAACGACAGCAGCGCCGGCTGGCCGGCGACCGGCTTGCTGAAGTTGCCGACGTTGTAGATCACCGGCTTGGTGCCGAGCAATTTCGACTGGCCGACGAAGTTGTCCATCCAGGCGCCGCCATTCTTGTTGTCGCGCTTGAAGTAGTCACAGTAGAACAGCGCTATCGAGCTGCCGTCCTTGTCGAACACTTCGAACACACGCACATCGGACTGGTACACCGGAATGTCGTGACGTTCCTTGAAGGTCAGTCCGTACAGCTGGTTGGCGGCGTAGAACACGCCGTTCTGCAGCACGTTGTCGAGTTCGAAATATGGCTTGATCTGGCCTTCATCGAGGTCGAACTTGGCCTTGCGCACCTCTTCGGCGTAACGGTTCCAGTCCCACGGCTCCAGCTTGAAGCTGGGCTGCTTGAGCGCGGCCTGATCCTTGTCGATCTGTGCCTGGATATCGGCAGCCTCCTTGGTCGCACGGGCCACCGCAGCCGGCGCCAGCTTGTCCATGAAAGTCGTCGCCATTTCCGGCGTCTTCGCCATCTGGTCGTCCAGCTTCCACGCCGCATAGTTCGGGAAGCCGATCAGTTTGGCCTGCTCGGCGCGGATCTGCGCCAGCCGCTCGATGCTCTTGCGAGTGTCGTTGGCATCGCCCTTCTCAGCGCGGTTCCACGAAGCATCGAATAACGCCTGGCGGGTGCCGCGATCGCTCAGGTCCTGCAACAGCGGCTGCTGGGTGGTGTTCTGCAGCGACAGCACATACTTGCCGGCCAGCTTGCGATCCTTGGCGGCCTGGGAGGCACCAGCGAGCTCGGCATCGGACAGACCGGCCAGCTTGGCCTTGTCGTCGAGCACCGGTGCGGCGTCCTTGGTGGCAGCCAGCAGCTTGTTGGTGAATGCGGTACTGAGCGTGGATTCTTCCTTGTTGAGATCCTTCAGCTTCGCCTTGTCGGCATCGGAAAGCTTCGCGCCGGCATGCACGAAGTTCCGGTAGACCACCTCGACCAGGCGCGCCGATTCCGGATCGAGCTTGAGCGTGTCGCGCTGGTTGTAGATCGTCTCGACGCGCTGGAACAGCTTGCTGTCGAGGTTGATCGCATCCTGGTGTGCGGCCAGCTTCGGCGCCTCGTCTTCCTGCACCTTCTGCAGCGCGTCGTCGGTATTGGCACCGGTGACCGCATTGAACACAGCCATCACGCGATTCAGCATGACGCCGGACTTCTCCATCGCCACGTAGGTGTTCTCGAACGTCGGGGCATCCGGGTTGTTGGCGATCTTCTCGATCTCGGCCAAGTGCTGTTTCATGCCCTCGTCGATCGCGGGCTGGTAGTCGGTGTCCTTGATCTTGTCGAACGGCGGCGCCTGGAACGGCAGGGTACTGGCGCTGAAGAACGGATTGCTGGTCATGGCGGTGGCGACCGGTGCGGTGCTGCTGGCGGCCGTCGAGGCGGTCGTCGCGGGTGAGGTGGCGGCACCATTCGGCGGCTGCGAGCAGGCGGCCAGGGCCATCGTGGTGGCAATCACAATCAAGCGGAGACGGAACATCGGGCTTCCCCAAGTGGCGCGTCCATGGTCGGACACAGTAAGTCGGAACTTCCGACTTTACCCATTCCCGTGCGGTTTCTCCAAACCCACAAGTCATGCCGCCGGCGGAGGTACGGCATCAGCTCAGGCCGCGCGCATATCGCGTAGCTGCCACGCAGCACCGATCAGCAGATACAGCCGATGGCGCACCACGCTCATCGGCAGATCGGTGATCAGATCGACATCGGTGCTCAGGTCGGCGACCTGCGCCGTCACCTGTGCCGCGGGATCGATGCTGCCCAGACTACTGTCCACCGCATCCGGATCCGGCTGCACCGCGCGCCAGCGCTGGAACAGGCCGTCGCCGCGCAAGGCCTGCTGCAGCGCCGCGGCAAAATCGTTCGGGCCGGCGCCGTCGTAAGCAAAACGCGGATCGTCACCGCGCGCATGGGTCAGGTCGGCGATCGAAAGGTAGTAGTGATTGCGGGCCATGTTGCCTCCGGCGTTGAGGTAGGCGCCTATCCAAGCACACCGGATGTGAAGCTCAGTCCAAGGCGACGGCCGCCGCCTGTAATTGCGCCGCCGCCAGTGCCGCCGGCACGCCATGCGACAACACGCCGAGGCACGGTGCCGGCAACAAATCGCTCAGGCTCGCCAGGTTTTCCTCCGGCGCATCCATCGCCGGATCGATGCGGTTGCCGATCCAGCCGAGCAGGCGGCAGCCGTCGGCCGTGATCGCCCGTGCGGTGAGCAGCGCATGGCTGAGACAACCCAGCCGCAAGCCGACCACCAGAATCACCGGCAGCTGCCATTGCTTCGCGATGTCGGCCGCGAACAGCCCCGGCGCCAGCGGCACCAGCCAGCCGCCCACACCTTCGACCACCACGCGTTCGTGACTGCCGCGCAATTGCTCGAACGCCGCGCGCATCGGCGCCAGCGAGATTTCCACGCCGTCATGCGCGGCCGCCAGATGCGGCGACAGCGGATCGCGCAACGCGATCGGGTTGACCAACGCGTACGGCGGCGCCGCGCTGCTGGCCGCCTGCAACGCCAGTGCATCGTCATTGCGCAACCCTTCGGCCGTTTCCACGCAGCCGCTGGCCACCGGCTTCATGCCGCTGGCGTGATGCCCGGCCGCACGCAAGGCATGCAGCAAGGTGCACGCCGCATGTGTCTTGCCGACGCCGGTATCGGTGCCGGCGATGAAGACCGCCGCCGTCATGCCTGCGCGTAACGCCGGTTGAAGCGATTCACAACCGGCCCGATCAGGAACAGCAGCGAATACATGAACCCGGGAATCGACCATGCCCAACCGGGTGCCGACAACGGCAACAGCAGTGCGGTCAGCGCCGAAGCCAGACCGATCGTCGCCGGCACGCTCCAGATGCGCATCTCTCGGCGCGCATCCAGGTTGCCGAAGCCGCGCTTCGCCGCGTTCCGCGCTGCGTGCAGGAACAGCAGCGTGAGCGTGCCCGCCATGCAGGCATAGGCGAAACCGAAGCAGGCGAACAGCGCGCGCATGTCCGCCGGGCCACCGGTCATATGGAAGTCACTCGGCAACCGGCCGCCGCTCAGGCTGTTGAACACGCCCGAATACACCATGTGCAAGGGATAGACAAAGATCATCGCGAAAAACACCAGCAGCAGCGACAGCCAGCGACCGGTGTTGTCGGCGCTGTGACAACGCTTGCGCCAGCGCACATGACCATGCCAGAAGAACGCGATCTGAAAGAAGCAGACGGCGAACGCCGGCACGCCGCCGAGCATGTACAGCAGCTTGTCGGTGCTGTCGGGAATCTTGTCGCCGCCGATCAGCAGCAAGGTCAGGATGAACGCGAACGCGCCATCCACGAACATGTCCAATCGCCCCGCCTCGATCCCCTCGCGCTGCTCGGTCAAGCTCATGCTGCATCCCCGTCATGATGGCTCGGCGCATAATACGGGCTTTGCCGCCGGGCGCGCCGCATGTTCGAACTGACCTCCCACAGCTACGCCAGCAAGCGCGAGCATTACGAAAATCTTGCGCAACAGGCGCGCGGCCTGCTTGCCGACGAACGCGACCTGATCGCGAACGCGGCGAATTTCGGCGCGCTGATCTACCACAGCCTGCCCGACCTCAACTGGGCCGGCTTCTACCTGTATGACGGCAGCGAACTGGTGGTCGGCCCGTTCCAGGGCAAGCCCGCCTGCATCCGCATCGCGCTTGGCCGCGGCGTTTGCGGCACCGCCGCCCAGACGCGCGAAACCCAGCTGGTGCGCGACGTCAACGCCTTCGACGGCCACATCGCCTGCGACGCCGCTTCGCAATCGGAAATCGTGGTGCCGCTGATCAAGGCTGACGGCAGCCTGCTCGGCGTGTGGGATGTCGACAGTCCGACCATCGACCGCTTTGACGACGACGACCGCGCCGGCATGCAGGCGCTGTGCGCGGTGTTCATGGAAGCCGTGCGCGGCTAGAACCGCGCTCGCTGATCAGCGCTCGCGCATCTGGTGCGCACCTTCGCGCGGTTGCCGCAGCAGCGTCATCACCGCTTGCCGCGCTTCCTCCACACCGGTGCCGGCGGAGGACGAGAAGATCTGCGCGGTGGCATGCAGGCCTTCGGCCGCGAACTGCTTGCGCAGTGCCGCCAGCGCCTGCGTGGCCTGGCCGCGCGAGAGCTTGTCGGCCTTGGTCAGCAGCAGGTGGCAGGGCAGCTGGGTGGCGAAGCAGAACTCCAGCATCAGGCGATCGAATTCCTTCAGCGGATGGCGGATGTCGACGATCAGCACCAGCCCGCGCAGGCTGCGTCGCTGGTGCAGGTAGGCGTCGATCTCCAGCCGCCAGTGCTCGCGCATTTCCAGCGGCACCTTGGCGTAGCCGTAGCCGGGCAGGTCGATCAGGCGCACGTCCAGCGGCGGCTGGCCATCGACCTGGGTCGGCGGCGGCAGGCTGAACGCGACCATCTGCTGGGTCCGGCCGGGGGTCTTGGAGGTGCGCGCCAGCCCCTTGTGATTGGTCAACGCATTCAGCGCGCTGGATTTGCCGGCATTGGAGCGGCCGGCAAACGCCACCTCTGCGCCCTGATCGGCGGGAAGCTGGCTGATGCGGTGGGCGGCGAGCACAAACTGCGCGCCTTGCAGGGGATTCGACATGGGAATGGTTTGACCAAGCTATGGTGGCACAGGGATAATTCTGCGGTTTCTGCCTGCTGCAGGCCTGTTGGCTGCAATCGACGGCAGTGTTTGCAAGTCTTTCGGGAGTCAAGTGTATGAGTTTTCGGTCCGCTGGTTTTCGGCCTGCTGTTCTCGGGTCCGCCATAGCCCTTGTGTTCGCACTGTCCGCCAGCGCGCTGATCGCACAGGACGCTCAGCCGAAAACGGCCGTGCCAGCCGCTGCCGCCACCGCGGCAACGCCCACCCGTGCAACGCCGGTCGCCACCACAGCCGAAGCCGAGGTAAAGCCGGGTGACGCCGCCGCCGGTCAGGCCAAGGCCGCTGTCTGCGGCGCCTGCCACGGCATGGACGGCAACTCCAGTGATGCGCAGTACCCGAAACTGGCCGGCCAGAGCGAGCAGTACATCGTGCGCCAGCTGACCGACTTCAAGGCCGGCAAGCGGCAGAACCCGATCATGCTGGGCATGGCCACGCCGCTGTCCACCCAGGACATGCACGACGTCGGTGCCTACTTCGCCAGCAAGACCGCACTGCCCGGCGTAGCCGACCAGGCGCTGGTGGAAAAGGGCGGGGCGCTGTTTCGTGAGGGTGACAGCACGCGCGGCATCCCGGCCTGCATGGCCTGCCACAGCATCGACGGCCGCGGCAATCCGGGCGCGATGTACCCGGAGCTGGCCAGCCAGCATGCACAGTACATCCAGGCCACCCTGAAGGCCTGGCACGACGGCACCAACTGGGGTGACGATGCGCATGCGCAGATCATGCCGTCGATCGCGAAGAAGCTGGATGCCGACGATATCGCCGCACTGTCCAGCTACATCGAAGGCCTGCACAGCGCCGACACCCAGCCAGCGACCACGCCCTGATCCGAACCATCCATGCGCCGACCGAAGGGTCGGCGCTGTCGGTTTCACGCCCCATCTTTCGAGGTTTGCCATGTTGAAGCGTCTGCCGCTCCTGTGTGCCGCCCTGCTCGCGCTCGCCGCCTGCAGCCATGACAACGGCACCGCCCAGACAGCTGCCACGGCGGTCAGCAGCAGCGCCGCGACCACGCCAGCCGCCAGCGGCAGCAGCACGGCACCGGCCAGCACCGCCACGACGGCCACGTCAGCCGTCAGCAGCAGCGCCGCACCGGCTGCCGTAGCCAGCACCGTCGCACCGGCGGTCGCGGCTGCGCCGTTCGTCGATGATGGCAAGTGGGTGGAAGGCAAGGATTACTACCGTATCGATCCGGTCCAGTCGAAGTTGACCGGCACCGACAAGATCGAAGTGGTCGAGGCGTTCTCTTACGGCTGCCCCGCCTGCAATGCGTACCATCCGACGATGAGCCAGTTGGTCAAGGAGCTGCCGTCGAACGCCGTGGCGGCCTTCCTGCCCGCATCGTTCATGCCGCAGGAAAACTGGGGGACGCTGCAGCGCGCCTACCTCACCGCGCAGTCGCTGGGTGTGGCCGACAAGGCCAACGACGCGATGTACACCGCTGTGTGGGTGACCCGCGAGCTCAGCTCGGAGAACCCCAATGGTGATGGTCTGAAGCCCAGGGATGCGCTGCCCACGATCGCCGACATCGCCAAGGTCTATGCCAAGTTCGGCGCCGATCCGAAGGAATTTGTCGCCATCTCGAACTCGTTCACCATCAACACCAAGATGAAGCGCGCCGACGAGCTGATGAAGGCCTACGGTGTCGAAGGCACGCCAACCCTGATCATCGACGGCAAGTATCGCGTCAATCCGCTCACGATTGGCATGGCGAAATCGATCGAGTTGACCAAGTGGCTGGTGGCGAAGGAAGCGGCCGGCAAGTAAGCCAGCTCGACCGGCGCGGTCAAGCTGACCCACCGGCGGCCCCGTGGCCGCCATGCGAAGAGAACGTTCCCATGCCCAAGCGATTCGCCCGTCTGCACGTACTCCTCCTGACCGCCGGCCTGCTGCTCACCAGCGCCTGCACGGCACAATCCAGCACGCCGGCGCCGTACACCGAAGGCAGCGAATACGTCACCCTGCCCGCTCCGCAGCAGCGCTACAGCAGCGCGGGCAAGGTCGAAGTGGTCGAGGTGTTTTCGTACGGCTGTATCCATTGCGCGCAATTCGCGCCGATCGCCGAGAAGCTGCGCAAACAGCT
>DASZCB010000058.1:0-4231 GCA_035943575.1 Rhodanobacter sp.
AACGCCGCTGTCGAACGCACGCAACAACAGCAGGGCTGGTCCCAGCGTCATGAGCAGGAACAGTAGCGACGGCGGGTACTTCTGGAGATTGAGGAAGGACAGCAACGTCCACAATGGAGACTTCTGCACCGACCACGGTACCGGATCGCCGTATACGTTCAGCAGTCGCAGCAGCACGAAACCCACGCTGAGCCCGATGCCGAACCGGAGCAGCAGCGTCCGGCGGCGGTCGTCACTCCAGCCATACGTCTGTCCCAGCATGTAGCCAAGCACGGTCACGCCCAGCCAGGGGATCAGCGGATAGGCGACGAACACGACATGCCGAGGGGTATTGATGAAAAAGCCCGGCGCATGTAGCACCGACCACAGCGGCGCGAGGCTGCCGAATGCACTCGCCGGAATGCCGTCCAGCAGGTTGTGGCCCGCAACCAGAACAACACCGAAAGCAAGGATGGCCCAGTTCGGCAGATGGATCAGCCCGGCCAGCGCGATCATCGACCAGCCTAGCGCCCACAGCACGGTGATGAAGGTCACCCGGTAGTCGAGGTTGAACTGCAGGGCAAAGCGCATGACGACCATTTCGAGGAAGAGCAGCCACAGACCGCGCGTGAGCAGGAATCGCGACAGTTCGCTTTTCGACATGCGCTGAAGCGCCAGGCAGGCACCGGTGCCGGTGAGCAGGAAGAACACCGGGGCGCAGAAGTGGGTGATCCAGCGGGTGAAGAAAAGTGGTGCCGTGGTGGTGGCAAGGTCGGTCGGGCTGGCGTCGAGCGCGCCGAAGAAATCGTGGACGTGATCCAACGCCATGATGACGATGATGATCCCGCGCAGCAGGTCGACCGACTCGATGCGGAGTCGGCCGGACGAGCCGTATCCGGTCGATGCTTTTGAATCCGGGAGAAGCATCGTTGCGTTGCCTGCGGTCATGCCGGGCCACCCTCAGGTTGTGTCGGGTTCACGGGCGCAAAGCCTACGCCAGCGCAGCCCGTTTGGCATACGGCGGCAGTCCGGTCGTCAGGCAGGGCAGGTTGCCGGTGCGGATCACTTCGCCTTTATCACGAACGGCACGTGCTCGATGGCGCAGATGTTTGTCGCGAGATAAGCAATAAAGAGGTCAGGTTCATCTATTGCGTTGGATCGATGACCCTGACCTCTTGCTCTGTGCGAATGGGTTAGCGCCTACTTGCCACTAACCTGTCGTATCGTCCAATCGCCGCCGCGCGTGCCCGGGACTGGTTGCCAGCCCGGTGCCAGCTGCAGGGTCCAGCCCTTGCCGTGCAACTTGTCGCCGTGGAGTTCGCCTGGCGGCACGGCCACCGACAGGAGCGACCAGTCGCTCGTCAGCAGCGCGCCGCCGTCCACGTCGATCGTGCCCCAGGAGTCGCTGATGTGCATGGTCGGGTACACCGTTCCTGCATCGCCCAGCGACAGCAGGTTGCTCGGGTTGAACTGCACCTTCATGTGCTTGAGCGGAAGCTGCATCACCGGTCCGGTGACGAGTTGAGCCGTGTATGCGGCGACCTTGCCGGCGTGCTCGGCGGCACGGGCTTGTTCGCTCGCCATCAGCGCGGCGCCGTCGTAGCGGGCGGCCCGTTGCTCCGTCTCGGGTCGAGCTGCCATGTCGACGTGCAGCGCGGATGCCAGCAGCGATGCCGGCGAACCGCCGCGCACGATGTCGTGGCGCCAGCCGGGACGGTAGCGATCCAGCAGCAGGCCGTACGCCGGTCCGGTGGCATAAGCGAACGAGCGTGTCAGCCCCGCGTCGCGCGTGTGGATGGTGAGGTCCTTGTGCACTACCGCCAACCGCTCCGCCGGGCTGTTGTTGCCCACCATCACGCCGGTATATTCGGCCAGGCCTTCATTGCGTTCGAGCACGGTCTCTGACTGCGCGGCGGTGGGGAAGCTCCGGTAGCGTGCGGCGCGGAAGGCCAGTGCATCAGCGACGCGTGTGCGGCGATCGGCGTCGGTGGTGGCCGCCAGCGCAGCGTCCAGCGCGCGCCATTCCAGTTGCATCGTGTAACGGCCTTCGAGCGTATCCATGTGCGCGTTGTCGCCATCGCCCGCACGCAGACCGAGGCTATCCTGGATGCGGTGGAAGGATTCGTGCGCCATCATGGTGCGTCGATCCTGCGCGTCGTCGGGCAACGGCCAGAGCATCTCGCTCCAGTGCACGCCGGCCCAGGTGAGCGAGGTGTTGGAGATGTTCTCCTCCGTCGGCAGCTGCCCGACGAACACGCCGCCCTCGGCATGCAGCTTGCCCAGTGTATCCGCCTGGTTGGCGATCACCTGCCGCGTGGTCGGCACCACCAGCAGTATCGGCCCGCACAGCGACTTGCCCCACAGTCGCCCGTGGTCAGCCTGGCATAGGTGGGTAGCCTCGTCGAAACGGGCGCGGGCGGATGTCAGCGTGGCATCCGGCGACGTGGCGGCGATCGCGACGGGCGCGAGTGCCATCAGCGAAAACCATGGCAAGGCAGATCGAAACGACATGCACTTCTCCTTTCGATGGATGGTCCACAGCTTGTCGGGCGAGTGTACTGGGGGGAGGCGAAAAAGGTGTCCGGCTGGCCACGGCATGCGCATCGATCGGGCCGATCGCCAGGGACGTGCGCTCTTACAACCCTAGATTGCCGGTGGCGTTGTCAATCACTACGCGTTCAAGCTGGCTCAACGCCGGAGACAACTCGCTCTGTCCAGAATGAAGGCACAGCTCGACGATCGGCAGAGGTGGCAGACCGTATCTTTCGTCGAGCCGCACAAGAAACGGCGGTATGCCCGCCGTTGTTCTCAACGTTATGCCGAGTCCGGCCGCCACGCCGGCCCAAAGGCTCTGCAAGCTCGCCGTGGCGTAGGCCAGCCGCCAGGAAATGGAAGCTTTGTCGAGTGCCTCGATGCCCGCGCGGCGAAAGAAACAAGGCGAGTTGTAGAGCGCCAGATCCAGGGGCACATCGGGCCGTAAGACGACATCCGAACCCGCAGGCCCAATCCACGTCATGGGCAGCGTTGCCAGGCGCTTGGCATCGGGGCGACTGCCGTAGCCCATCGCCAGAACGAGGTCGAATTCGCCGCGATCCAGCCGTTCCAGTAAAACGCCGTTGCGTTCTACTTCGACATCCACTCGAACCGCTGGGTGTGCTTTCTTGAATTGGCCTAGCGCCGCAGGCAGCCACGTTTCGGCGAAATCGCCAGGCAAGCCGAAGCGCACTGAACCTTCTACCGATATACCTGCGGCGGCGCTGACGGCTTCGTCGTTGAGGTCAAGGATGCGACGTGCATAGGAGTGCACCAACTCTCCCGTTTCCGTCAGCACCACAATGCGCCCTTGCTTGCGAAACAGAGGCTGGCCTATTTGGCCTTCCAGCTTGCGCATCTGCTGGCTCACGGCCGATTGTGAACGGCCAATCTTTGCTGCGGCGCGGCTCAAGCTACCCAGTTGCAGGATCGCAACAAGCGTCCGCATCGCATCCATATCAAGGTTAGGTAACGACATTAGTTTCGTTTTTCTGATGCAATAGTTTTGAATTATCGAATTTTCTTAAGCATGTAGGGAGCCTACCATCTGACGGCTCATCGCCGGCACGTCTCAAGTGCTGATTGCCCGCCCACGCACAGGAAAGCTCAGCGCATGAAAGTTCGCACAGCACGTACCCGCAATGTCCTTGCCATGCTCTTCGCTGCAGGTTCGCTCTGGACTTCAACTGCTTTCGCTGCCTCGGCACCCGATGTGTCATTGCTGGTTGGAAGCTGGACCTTGGTGGCAGCGGACGTGCAGCATCCCGACGGTTCGCGGGCGCCGGATTTTGGTGCCAGGCCAACAGGACTGATGCTGATCGACAGTCAAGGACACTACTCGCTGCAGATCTTCAAATCCGAACGACCACAATTCAGTTCGGGCGACAAGGCGAAGGGAACAGAGAGCGAATACAAGGCTGCCGTTGTGGGCTCAAGCACCCACTTCGGCACGCTTCGCATCGAGCCGGGCAATGGGGTTCTGGTCTTCCACATACAGGGGGCCTCTTTTCCCAATTGGGAGGGGCAAGAGCAAAGCAGGCGCTACGAGCTCAAGGACAAGGTGCTGAGTTACCGCGTGGCGCCGCGCCCGAACGGCGATGTGCCGATCTCCGTCTGGCAGCGGATCGACTGAGATTTTCGAGCAGACGATCGAGTGCCTGAGCGGTGCGTCCGCGATGAAGCGACCTGCAACATCCTGCGCATCGAGTGGGATTCGGTT
>DASZCB010000059.1:0-3737 GCA_035943575.1 Rhodanobacter sp.
CGACCGGATTGACCACGCCGGGCAGCACGACGACTTCGCGGGCCACGGTCATCGGAAGCCAGGCCAGCATGGTCGTGCCGAGGAGGGGAATGAAGAGTGTCTTTTTCACGGGGAATGTCCTGCAGGGTTTGCGAACGAAGCTCGCGGCTGTGCTTGGCCCACTGGGTCAGCAGGTGCGGAACGCTCGTCAGTCCCCGTTTGGCGTATCACCCCGGAGGTAAACGTGTGTGTGAACTGGAAACGGGAACAACTGTCCTAGCCACGGCGGACGATGTGCCCGCGTAGCTGATGCTGTGGCTCTGGATTACAACCGCCGCCGCCTGGTCGGCTGTGCGACCGCGAATGCCTTGCGTCAGGTGGATGGGTACGGAAAGCAGCCGGATTTGTCCTGCTGTCGTGGCCACATCATTCCGCGAGAAATGCTGCAGCGCTGGTGTGCACTAGGCACTCGCACGCGTGATGCGGGTGTGCAGGGCGTCGTGGCTGTATCCGCGGCGCACTCACGTTCACTCGCAGGACATCTGCAACGACAGAGACTTCATGGTTTGAACAAAGGGAACAGCAGTGCACGACGGTGATGCGATTGAACGTTTCTCCAGCCGGCGCCGGTCGCGTCGGTTCTTGACGCAATGCAGTCTGTGGCTGGCCAGCTGTTTGATGGCAGCAGGCTCCCATGCACATGGCAGCGGGACGTCGGCCCCGGGAAGTTCGCAAGGGCCAGCGGCCGAATGGCTGTCCATCCAGCTCAACAACGACCGCATGACCCTGGCGATGACCAAGGTCCCGCAGGTCTACCTCTACGGCGTCATCGATGCCGACGCGCCGCAACGCTTCGAAGCGATGGTGCGGTCAGGAAAGATCCCCAGCGGATCCGATGTCTACCTGAATTCTCCGAGTGGAGACCTGCGCGCCGGACTGGCGTTGGGGCGGTTGTTCCGGGCAGGTTCGATGGTGACGCACCTGGGAACGCCAAGACGCACCGGGCGTTCGGGGTACGCCAGCAAGACGGCCGTCTGCGTGGATGCATGCACTTATGCGTATTTCGGCGGGCTCTATCGGTGGGCACCCACAGGCAGTGACCGCATCGGCCTCTCCTCGCACGATGTGATAGATCCGCCGGCGCACGATATGGGACAGGCCAAGCAGGCCTCGGGCGACATCGCTTCGTACCTGAAGGACATGGACATCGATCCGGATGGGTTCACGCCAGCTCTGAAAACCTCACGCGATGCGCTGGTCTGGCTGACCGCCGACCAGATGATGTCGACCGGACTTGCCAACAATGGAAGTCTTCCGCTCATGGTGAAATACGCACCATCGTCCACGGCGCCCTACCTGATACTCAGCCAGGTCGATCGTCACGGTGAACATCGGATAACACTGCAGTGCAAGCCTGCTGGCGTGACGCTCACCGCGTACGATCTGGTGGGCACCGCGCGCGCGCGGGAGATCGTTTTGCACGGAACGCGGTCGTATTTCGAGATCGACCGCCAAGAGATGCTGACGCAACAGCGTGACGGCGCCAGTGTTGCCAGCGAGTCGGTGATGATCACCCGGCAATATCCGCCCACGCAGCTGGGACATCTACTTTATGCGCGCTCAGTCGGTGCATGGGTCGGCGGCAGGAACAACGCATTCCGTTACGGCTTTGCTTTCCAGCTCCAACCCGTCAGAAAAGCGCTGGAGGAGTACTACCAGGCCTGTTGGCGCGCTGCGCCGTGGCCGACCAAGTAGTAGACGCTTCAATGCAGTGGTGCGAATCGCACTGATTCACTAGACGGGACAGGACCATCTCCATGCGCGTGAGGTCTTTCATGCGCGCGCATGTCAGCCAAATGCCGCGCTGCAAGTTCTGCCGCTTCGCAGTCCCTGCATCGCCAATGTTTCCAGCCTCAGAATGTCAATGTCACCGTCAAGGTGTCGATGTAGGTGCCCGCCTTCACGTCCTGACCACCGAGCATTCGGCCATACGTGGGTCCGGAGTACGTCGTACCGTCTGCAACTCCGCCAAGAACGGGACACGGCGCCCCGGATCCTAAGCCATAGCAGCCGTACAAGTAAAAACTGCCACCGGTACCATCTCCCGCGACGGACGTGTAGCCAGGGTCAAAGTAGATGTTGTAGTTGAGGTTCTGACTGCCCAGCTTCATCGTGCGATTGGTATAGGTACCGCTACTGCCCGTGGATACCGTCATGATGACAGTGTCGCCGAGAAAGGTACCGGTGCACCGGAAAGTGTAGCTTCCATTGGCGGTTACGGTGGCATTGGAGGTCGGGTCGTAGTTACCGAAATTGATGCCGGTCGCGCTTAGGGTGCAGGTGGCAGCCCATAGTGTTGAGGACAGACCGCCGACACAGAACAGCAGCCCGCACCTAAGTAGAAAGAATTTCATGGCATCGCTCCGGTGTGGCGGACGCAGTCGATCTTGCCTAGGTCAGTCATCGGGCGCGTGTTGAGCGGCATGGTCAGGTGGCAGGTCATGTCGCCGTCTGCGGTGCTGGCCTGCAGCGTGTAATTGCCTGCAGGCAGGTTGGCGAAGTAGAAACTGCCATCCAGCCCCACCAAGGTATTCATGGATGTGCCATTCGATGTGAGTGTCGCGGTGCCATATTGCACGACCTTGTCGTCAAGCATCAGTGCGCCGCGTGCAGCGTGAAGAGCATGCATTTCAAAGGGCACGATCGTTCCACCCAGCCGCGGCACGCTGACGATCTGATCAGTGGTATCAATCTGATACTGCAGCGGTACGCTGCTCTGGTCGATACCGACCTTGTTGGCTTGATAGGGAAGCAGGGTGGTGACGAGTAGATTGCCATTGGCATCGGTCGAGCCAATAGGTTGGTTCTCGCGAGTGACCTCGACGTCGGCCATGCCCGGTGTCTGGATCAGCGCGTATCCGCTTTGCAGTGCACGACCGGCGAATACATGGTCATTCATCGCTACCAGGCTGCCGGAGACCAGCATGCTGCCTGCGCTCTGGCCAGCGAAACGCTGGCCAGTGAGCTGCACCAGCCCATAGCGACCCTGATAGTTCAGCTGGCCGATCCCGGAGGTGCCGTCATCGCCTCCTTGTGCGTTGACGTTGTAACCCCACCCGCTATCGGAGGGCAGCGAGCGTTGCGCCGAGAAACCGTAGCTGTTGCCAGTGAGTGCATCATGTATGGCATTGAAGCCGATGCTGCTACGGCCCAATGGAATCACCAGGTTGAACATCAGTTGATTGTTGCTGGTGCCCGGGTGGTTGAGTTGCCGGTTGATGCCCAGCGTCAGCACCGCGTCAGTCAGGTTGAGCGTGCTGTTGAGGCTGATGTTGCGTTGACGCGTGCCGTCGTCGTAGAGGGTGTCGCCAGCACTGAGCTGCAGGCTCAATCGCGCCACCGGCGCCCAGCCGATGTTGGCATAGCTCACACGACGTGCTCGGAAGAATGCGGGAAGCAACTCGTCGCCGATCCGGCGGTATTCGCTGGAATAGACCTGCACGCCCGATGCGAAGTTGAAATGTCCGTTGTTGTATTGGTAGACCACTGAACTGCCGTGGCCGCCCACGCCTCCGGCTCGGCTGGAAGCCACGCCCGTAGTCAGGATGCCGAATGGCAAACGGAGGCTCACCGAAGAACCTACATTGACCAGGCCACTCTCAGCCTCGACCCGGAAACCGGCAGTCACGTTGTCGGTAAAGCCATAGTTCTGACGGGCCAGGAAGACGGGGCGTCCAGTTTCGTAGCCATTGGCTTGG
>DASZCB010000060.1:0-6023 GCA_035943575.1 Rhodanobacter sp.
CGTGCTCAACCTGGCCATTCTCGGCATCGCGTGGAAGCGTTCGTGGCGAGTGCTCAACCTGCTCGGTTTCGTGGCCACGTTCGGCATCGGCAGCGCCTGGGGCGTGTTGCAGTATCGACCGGAACTGTTCGCCACCACCGAGCCGTTCCTGATCCTGAATTTCCTGTTCTATCTGGCGATTCCGCTGCTGTACCTGCACCGCGCCGCGCCGGATCAACGCAAGCTGATCGACGGTTGCCTGCTGTTCGGCAATCCACTGATCAGCCTGTTGCTGCAGGCGGCCCTGCTGCAATGGCGTGGCCAGCCGCTGGCGTTTTCCGCGCTGGCTGCGGCGACCATCTACGTGGCGGTGGCGTGGAGTATCCGCGGGCGCAACAACTTCGGGATCCTGCGTGACGCCTGGGCCGTGCTGGCCATCGCGTTCGCCACCCTGGCAGTGCCGCTGGCACTGAGCGCCAGCCTGACCGGCAGCATCTTTGCGCTGGAGGGCGCCGGCCTGATCTGGCTCGGCTTGCGTCAGCAGCGCCGGCTGTCGCGCTGGAGCGGTGTGGCCTTGCAAATGGCGGCGGCGATTGCGCTGGTGATCGGGCGCAGTGACAGCGCGCCGATGATCGCCACGGCGTGGCTCGATCGTGACTTCATCGGCGCCCTGATCCTGGTGGCCGCGGCGTTCGCCAGTGCGTCGTTCTATGCGCGTCTGGGCACGGACGCCGTGCTCCAGCGCTGGACTGCGGTGCTGCTGTATGGGTGGGGGCTGTGCTGGTGGCTGGGCGCCAGCTGGAGCGAAATCAGCCGCCATGTCGGGACATCGGGCGAAGCCGCGGCAGCGATGGGCCTGTTCGCGCTTACCGGTTGGGCCGCCGCCGAAGCGGCGCAGCGACGACCGCGCTTCGAGCTGGGTACCGTGGTGGCGTGGACGGCGCCAATCCTGCTCGCCGCGATCCTGCTGCTGGTGCTGCGGCAGCTTCTTGATGGGCAGCCACCGTTGTGGGGCTGGAATCTGCTGGCGACCCTGTTTGCTGCTGCACTGGGCTGGCGCACGCTGCAGTGTTTGCGCAGCTGGCCGCTGCCGGCCATGCTGACCCAGCTGGGCTGGCTGTGGCGCTGGACCCTGGTGGCGAGCGCCACGATCGAGGTGCTGCTGCAGGGCACGCCAGGGATATCCGGCGCCTGGATGCTGCTGCTGGTCATGCTGCCGCTGTGCGCGCTGGCGGCGCTGGCGCTGGCACGGCCGCACTGGATCGCGCCACCGCTGGTCGAACTGCTGCCGAAGCTGCGCCCGCCCTTGCTGGGCTCGGTGTTGTTTGTGCTGGGCCTGTACTGGCTGGCCGGGTTGTTCATGGCCGGTGACACCGCGCCGATGATGTATCTGCCGCTGCTCAATCCGCTGGAGTTGCTGCTGATCATCATCACCTTGCTGGTCGCACGCTGGCTGGCCGATAGCACAACAGCAACAGCACTGCGCCGGGGCCGGCCGATGGTGCTGGGCGTTCTCGGCATGACTGTGGTCACCAGTGCAACGTTGCGCACCGTGCACCAGCTCGGTCACGTACCGTGGAGCGACGCTCTGTTCGATTCGAGCCTGGCGCAGATGTCGCTCACCGTGGTCTGGAGCGCCTTTGGCTTGCTGGCCTGGGTGTGGGGTTCGCGGCGCGGCCAGCGGCTGGTCTGGCTGGCCGGCGCGGTGACCATGGGCGTAGTGCTGGCCAAGTTGCTGCTGATCGATCGCAGTCATCTGGGCAACCTGTTCGGGATTGCCTCGTTCATTGCCTACGGCCTGCTGTGCACAGTCATCGGCTATCTGGCACCGGCGCCGCCGCGCATGCCATCGATGTCCACCGGGAAGGCCGCCGATGCGCTTTGATACCTTGCTGCCGAAGCGGCGTGCATGGCTGCTGTGCCTGCTGCTGCCGCTCACGGCTGGCGCCGGCACGCCAGCCGACTACGCCTATCGCTACACGCTGGATACCCCAGGCAGCAGCGCGGCCTGGCGGGTCGAGCTGACACCGGCGGTGTACGCGGCGTCCACGCCCGCAGCCAACCTGCGCGATCTGGTAGTGGTCAACGCGCAGGGGCAGGAGGTGCCGTTTGCACCCCTGCCCGCGGCGCCACCGCAGTCGCATCCCTTTGCGCTGCGAGCAACTCTGCTGCCGCTACCGGCCAGCAGTGCAGGCAACGGCACTGGCGTGCGCGTGCAACGCAACAGCAACGGCGACATCGTGATCGAGCAGCCGGGAATTTCATCGGCACCGACCCGGCCTGGCCAATGGCTGGTCGACGCCCATCGCCAGGTGAGCCTGGATCGCATCGAGATCGACCCGGCCGCCCTGCCGGTCGACTCGCGCTTCCATCTCTCGGTACAAGCCAGCAACGATCTGCAGACATGGAGCGAGCGCAGCCAGGACACCGAAATCGTCAGCGTGAAACGCGGTGGGGATGCGGTAGAACAGCACACGATTGCACTGAGCGGCGACACCCCTGCACGCTACTATCGGCTGAGCCTTCGCCAGGACGATGTCGCACCATGGGACAGCGCACAGACGCCGCAGGTGGAACTTCGCGGCAGCTATGCCGACCCATTCGCCGAACGCATTGCAGCACGCCACTGGCTGACCTTGCCGGCCGCACCGGCATCGCCCGTCACCACCGGTAGCGCCGATTACGACTACGCCCTGCCCGCTGCCTTGCCGGTGGAGGCTGTGCGGATCGTTCTCGGCGGTGACAACACGGTGGCGCGATTCAGCCTGCTCGACCACGACGAGGGCAACGAGCGGATGCTTGCCACGATCACCGCGGTGCGCATCGGCACAGGAGCGGGTGAAGACCCAGCCACCCCATTCGCGACGACGCGCGTGCAACATCTGCGTCTGCACACTGACACGCCGCTGTCCCAGCCGCCCTCGCTGCAGGTAGCATGGCAGCCGGATGTCTTCGTGTTCCTGGCCGAAGGCAGCGGCCCGTACAGCCTGCTCGCCGGCAGCCATGCCGCACGGCGCGGCGACTATCCGCTGGAGGCCGCGCTGGAGCGACTTCGTCCGCGCGACGCCGGCGCCAACTGGCAACCACCGTTGGCCACGCTGGGCGCGGTCAGCGACGCCGGTGGCGCAGCGGCCCTGCTCGCGCCAAAGGCACCCTTCGACTGGACCCGTCTGCTGTTGTGGCTGGTGTTGATCGGCGGTGCGCTGGCCGTGGCCGGCATGGCCTGGAGCTTGCTGCGACAGTCACGGCGCGAGGACGATACGCACTGATCGCCGATAGCGGCGACGCGCATCCGCGCGCGATCCATCCGCCATGAATCAGGCCGGGGAAATCAGCCCGGCGCCAACAGCGAGTCGAGATCGACCTGGTCGAAGCTTAGTTTTTCGCGGCTGCCACCGCCTTCGAGCACGGCAGCGGCGAGTTCGGCCTTGCGTTCCTTCAGTTCCTCGATGCGCTCTTCCACGGTGCCGCTGGTGATCAGACGGAACACGAACACCGGCTTGTCCTGGCCGATGCGATGAGCGCGGTCGCTGGCTTGCGCCTCGGCGGCAGGGTTCCACCACGGGTCGTAGTGGATCACGGTGTCGGCGGCGGTGAGGTTCAAGCCAACGCCGCCGGCCTTCAGCGACAGCAGGAACAGCGGCACTTCGCCGTTCTGGAATCGCTGCACCGGCTCGGCGCGGTCACGTGTGTCGCCGGTGAGCGTGACGTAGCGGATGCGTCGGCGATCGAGTTCAGCCGCGATCAGTTTCAGCATACCGGTGAACTGCGAGAACAGCAGCACCTTGCGACCCTCGTCGAGCAGCGCTGGCAGCATGTCCATCAGCAGCTCGAACTTGGCCGACTCGTGCACGCCGCGCGCGGCTTCCAGTTTCACTAGCCGCGGATCGCAGCAAACTTGGCGCAACTTGAGCAGCGCGTCGAGCACCACGATGCCCGAGTGCGCGATGCCGCGCTGGGCGATCACCTCGCGCAACTCCTCCGCCAGCGATAGGCGCAGGCCTTCATACAGTTCGCGCTGACGACCTTCCAGTACCACCCGACGGGTGATCTCGGTTTTCGGCGGCAACTCCTTCGCGACCTGCGCTTTGGTCCGACGCAGGATGAACGGGGCGAGCCGCAGGTTGAGCCGCTGCTGACATTCCTCGTCGTGCTGCTTCTCGATCGGCACGCGGTAGTGGCGACGGAACAGACCTTCGTCGCCGAGCAGACCGGGCACCGCCAGATCGATCTGCGACCACAGCTCGCCCAGATGGTTTTCCAGCGGCGTGCCGGTAAGGCAGACGTAGCGCGGCGTACGCAGGCTGAGCAACGCGCGGCGTGCCTGCGTGCGCGGGTTCTTCACCTGCTGCGCCTCGTCCAGCACGATCAGCGCAAAGGGTTGTTTTCTCAAGGCGACCACGTCGCGCGGCAGTAGCGCGTAGCTGGTCAGCACGATGTCCTGCGCGCCGAGCTGGGCGAACTCCTCGGCGCGCTGCGGCCCGTGCAAAGTCAGCACGTGCAGCATCGGTGCGAAGCGGGCGATCTCCGATTGCCAGTTCGGAATCAGGCTGGTCGGCACCACGATCAGTGCCGGCTGGGTCAGTGCGCCGCTCTGTTTCAGCGACAGCAGATGGGTGATCAGCTGCAGTGTCTTGCCCAGACCCATGTCGTCGGCCAGCACGCCGCCGACGCCGGCCTCGGCCAGCGCATTCAGCCAGCGCAGGCCTTCGCGCTGATACGGCCGCATCTCCACCGTGAGTCCTTCGGGCACCGCATCACTGGCGCGCTCGGCGGCATCGCGCAGGCGCGCAGCAAAGCCGAGCAGCGGCTCGGCCGCTTCCAGCGTGCCGCTGCCGGGCATCGCCGCGGCGAGCTCCTCCAATCGGCCGGCCTGCACCCGCGGCAGATGCAATTTCCGGCGCGGCTTCTCCAGGTATTCGGCCAGCGGCGCCAGCAGGCCGCGCAATTCCTTCAGGCGCACCGGCACACGGCGACGCGCATCGACCGGCGCGTACCACACGGCATCTTCCGGTTCGTTCGGGGCCGGGCTGAGATTCAACTGATGCTCGGCCAGCGCCTGCGCCACGGCGGGCAGCAGGTTGTGCCGCTGACCGTCCAGCTCGATGCCGATTTCCAGATCGAACGCATGGTCATCGGCGTCTTCCATCGCGTGGCCGTACCAGCGCACCGGGCCTTCCAGCACCTCGAACGGAAAGCTCGGCGCGTACTCGACCTGGAAGTTTTCCGCTTCGAGCTTGGGCCGCAGCGCCAGCCAGCGTGCCGGCGTGTTGACCTCCAGCGCGCCGGCATAACCGGTACCGGGAAACAGCCACGCATCGTCGGGCAGCGTTTCGGCGACGTCCCACGGCAGCCCTTCGGTATCCACGCCCGGAGTGAGCCCGGCGCGTTCGAGCTGCTCCATCGCGGTGAGTTCTTCGGCGCGGCGGCGGGTGATCTCGACCAGCTGGCCGTTGCGTACGCGCCGCACCAGCGGCTCGCCGCCGCGACCGGGCAGACGTTCGCCGGCGTAGTCGAACGCCAGCCGCGCGTAACCCAGCGGCGGCGTGCCGGCGGCGAGCCGTGCGTGCCGGGTCAGCGCATGCAGGGTCAGCACCGGCTTCGGCGCCAGCTCCGAGCGACGCAATTCACCGAACACCTGCGGCAGCGGCACCCGCGTAGCCAGCCGGCTGCTCGGCAGGCGATGACGCAGCAGGCGGCCATGTTCGTGCTTGAGCGGCGGCAACTCCAGCCAGCGTGTTTCCTCGGCCGCGGCATCGAACAGCCCCACGGTGGCGCGCTCGGCGTCGAGATACCACAGGCCATCGATGCGCAGCAGGCGCTGGCTGTGCGGCATCAACGGCAGCAGGCGCTGGCTGCCGTCCGGCTCCATCTGCCAGTGCCAGTTGAGCTGGTGCGACTTGCCGCGCGACAGCCGCAAGCCGGCCAAGCCACCGAGAAAGCACGGTGCGGTGTCAAGGATCTCAGCCAGCAAGGTGTCGCCGACGTGGCCGCTGAGGCGCGCATAGCTGCGGCTCTTGCGCACGCTCTGCGGCAATCCGAGC
>DASZCB010000061.1:0-1875 GCA_035943575.1 Rhodanobacter sp.
GTCGCGCGCATAGCGGGCGAACAGCCAGTCCAGCACCACGTCGTCAAGCTGGATGCCGCGCAGCGCGGCCTGGCTTTTCAACACCTCGCGACGCTCGGCATCGTCCAGCGGCTTGAGCGCAAACTGCGTGCAGGCACCGAGACGCGAACGCAGGTCAGGCAGACCCAACGCGAGTTGCGTCGTGGTGGTATCGGCGGCGAACAGCAGCGCGGAGCCTTCGGCCTTCGCCCGGTTGTAGAGATCGAACAGCGCATGCTCGGCATCGCGATTGCCGGCGATCGTCTGCAGATCGTCCAGCGCCAGCAATTCGCTGCCGGCAACGCCACGGATCGCGGCGGCACGGTCACCGAGGCTGGCCAGAGGCAGGTATTGCACGGTACGGCCGGTGGTGCTGGCGGCATGACAGGCGGCGATCAGAAGATGGCTCTTGCCACTGCCGTTCGCGCCATGCAGGTAGACCCACGGCGCGTCGGGTTGCAGTGACAGCGCCTGCACCGCGGCCAGCGCGACGGCATTGGCGCCGGCGTGGAAATGTTCGAAGCGCTGGCGGCGCGGCCAGCGCAGCGCCAGCGGCAGCTGCGGGATCATGGCGTTGCCCGATCGTCCTGTGGCGGTGGCGCGACCGTGGTGTCCGTTTCGACCTTGCCGTCGCGATGCACGGTGACGTCCACTTCGGCGATGACCGGGTCGTCCGGCCCTTCCTCGTTGTACAGCTCGCTCAGCCGATAACGTTCGAGCAGGTAACGCAGCAGCACCATGATCACCGACGCCGCCGGCAACGCCAGCAGCACGCCGAGGAAACCGAACAGATACCCGCCGGCCAGCACCGCGAAGATCACCGCCACCGGATGCAGGCCGATCTTGTCGCCGACCAGCTTGGGCACCAGCACATAGCCTTCCAGCAGCTGCCCGATCATGAATACGCCACACACCAGCAGCACGTGGGTCCAGTCGCCGTACTGCACCAGCGCGGCGATGATCGCGGCGATGAAACCGATGATGAAACCCAAGTACGGCACGAAGCTGAGCAGGCCGGCGACCAAGCCGATCAGCAGTCCGACCGACAATCCGACCAGCCCCAGGCCCGCGCCGTAGAACACGCCAAGCGCCAGCATCACCAGTAGCTGACCGCGCACAAAGGCACCGAGGATCTTGTCGGACTCGCGTGCCAGATGCGCGATGGTCGGCTGGATCGAGCGCGGCAGCGTGCGGTCGATGGTAGCCACCAGGCGATCCCAGTCGCGCAACAGGTAGAACGCCACCACCGGTATCAGCACCAGGTTGGTCATCCACATGACGACGCCCAGCCCGGAGCGCGACACCTTGCCCAGCACCGTCGTGGCGACATCGCCGATCGAGCCGATATGCGCCTTGATCGCGGCCAGCAGGCGGTCGCTGTCGAACGTGTGCGGGTCCAGATGCAGACGCGCCTGCAACCACGGCCATGCCACGTTCTGCGCCCACTCGCCGTAACGCGGCAGGTTCTCGATCAGGTTCTCGATCTGCCGCGCGATCAGCGGAATCAACAGCAGCAGCACGCCGACCACCACGACCAGCAGCACCGCGAAAACGATGGTAGCCGCCCAGTTGCGATTCAGCCCGAGGCGCTCCAGCCGGTCGGCCAGCGGATCACCCAGATAAGCCAGCATGGCGGCGACCGCGAACGGCATCAGCACCGGTGCCAGCAGCCAGATCAGGTAAACGATGACCGCCGCGATGGCGAACAGCTGCCAACGGCGTGAAGTGTCCTGGTTCATCCTCAATGCCCCGGCAGCCAGCGCAGGTTGGCGTCGGCACCCTGATGGGGCTCGCCCTGCAAGAGCAGGCGGCCGCCGGCGGCGAGGTTTGCGGTCAGCCCGCTCATCGGTACGGAGG
>DASZCB010000062.1:0-3392 GCA_035943575.1 Rhodanobacter sp.
GGCGCACCTGCCGGTCGCGATCGAACAGCGGCGCAATCAGCCCGATCTCGCGGTACAGCCGTCCCAGATAGCGATCGGCCTGGGCCAGGTCGTGGGTGATCACCCGGTTGCAGCCGCAGTAGAAGCACGGACTCATGCAGAACGGCACATGTACATACAGCGACAGCGGACGCGGGATCGGCTCCTCGTTGGAGGTGCGGATGGCCTCGCGCAAGGCCGCCTCGCCAAAGTCGGCCGAGAACTGGGGTACCGTCGGATAACTGGTGTAGCGCGGTCCGGCCACGTCGTAGCGGGCGATCAGCGCGGGATCGAATTCGGGAGGGATGATGGAAATGGCCATGGGGCAAGTCTGTCGGCGCCCCTGCCCGTCCGCATTGATCAGGATCAAGTTGCAGAGTTGTCGCGGCGACCTGCCGCAGCCGCATTCAAGGTGGCTCCAACAGCAATGGTTTCACCAGCGGACAAGGATCGTGCCGCTGATTACGACAACGGCCCCTATGCCGGCATCATGCCGTTCGGCAAACACCCATTCCTCACGTATATCGATCCCTCCCGGGATGGTTGCGAAATCGTCAATGGTGTTGCTGGTCGTGTACGCGCGGAGATGTTTCGTCGCATTGGACTGGAGGATCTGTTGCGGGCACAGGTGAAGGCGGGGGCTGCAAGCTGAAGCGGCGCGGTGCTCGTTGAATATGAGGCGACAAGGCAACCTTGCCGCCTTTTCATTCCAAAGAATGCGATGAATGGCGTCAGATAAGTGGCTCCGACCCTGATAGTTGGCGCAAATCCAATGACTGCTGAGTAAGCCATGCGATGGGGATGCCCACCAGCATGATGTGGCTGAAGAGTTGCTCGGCCAGCCCGAGGGCAGCGAAGTGTGGAAACAACGTCGGCCAGCGCAAAGGCAGCACGACGAGATTCATCATCGCCCACAATGAAAAGCCATAGAGGAGACCTGCGATCAAGGGCCGTCTCCTGATCCATCCGATTCGCGACGCGGCCAGCACAAAGACCGACGCCATGATCAGCATGATGAAAAAGTGCAGGAGCAGTCCCGCGATGACTCCCATTGCGCCCGCATGCCGTGCACCGGGCCAGACAGCGGACGCTATGCCGATCAAGACGACGGAAGGACCATGCCCCTCTGGCAAGGCGTAGAAAAATGCCGAAAGTATGTCGAGCGTACCGGCAACGACCGTAGCACGCACGATCTGCCTGACGGGTTTTGCAGAGATGTCACTGTTCATCGCGCACTCCTGTTTTTCAATGCCAAGTCAGCTGCTACCGATGGTGATCCAGTCGCTTGCTGGACGAAGTGCCGAGAGGTTAGTAGTGACAAGGTCGATCAGATACCTGTTTTCGCCAAGCGGACCGTTTGCGACAGCCAGGCGGTACGCAGGCGACTTCCAAGCCTTGCCGCTCCGGTGCAAACTGCGCGGGATATGGCACACCGTATAAACCGAGTCAGGCCTTCCAGGTTCTGGCGAATCCAGATTGCCGGATGGCTGGCCTATGGCTTGATCAGTGCGCTGGGCGCGCTGCCCTACCGAAACGCGTATCCGATCCTTCTCTATTTCGTTGGCACGACGGTGGCTGCCTTTTCCGCCAGTCTGGTCATGCTGGCACTTTGCCGCAGGCTGACAGCACTCCGAACGCCTTGGCCAAACACGTTCGCTCTTATCGTTGTGTGCTCATACGGGCTGGGAATCGTCTGTTCGATAGCAGGCGCGGCGCTCGAGGCCGGATACGGCCACATCGGCACGACATCCCAGCATTGGCAATCCATTGCCTTGGTGGGCTTCGCCAATGCATTCAGTCCAACCATCATGCTGGTGGCCTGGAGCGCACTGTACCTTGGCGCATCGCATTGGCGCGAAATGCAACAGCGCGAGCGGGAGCTGCTCCTCGCCGAATCGCTGGCCCGTGAATCGGAATTGAAAGCCCTTCGCTACCAGATCACGCCGCACTTCTTGTTCAATACGCTCAATGGCATCTCCACATTGGTCGGAGAGGGCGAAGCCCAATCGGCCCGCCGCATGATTGCGCTCCTGGCTGACTTCCTGCGTTCGACCCTTGAACCGACGCGGCAAGGCGACTTGACCATTGCGGAGGAGCTCACCCAAGTCCAGCAGTACATCGAGATCGAGCAAGTTCGACTAGGGCATCGCCTGGTGGCCACCATTCAATGCGATCGCGAGATACAGGACACCTGCGTGCCCCATCTTTTGCTTCAGCCGCTGATCGAGAACGCCATTCGCCATGGCATCGCTCCAAGAGCCGAAGGCGGCAGACTTTCTCTGACAATCACCCGCAATGGTGATTGGGTCCGGATATCGATCTATAACAGCGCATGCGAACTGCATGAAAGGCCGACCATCTCCGGCGGCCTCGGCCTCACCAATACGACTGCACGACTCGCAGCTCGTTATCGGAACAACTATCGTTTTTCTGCATCCGGTGACGCTACCCATGGATGGGTTACTGAGATAGAGATTCCACACCATGCCGCATCGGACAAGCCTGCATGATTCGCGTGCTTATCATTGACGATGAACCGTTGGCTCGCCGCGGCGTCCGGGTATGCCTTCGGCGAGCGGACGATGTAGTGATCGTTGGGGAGGCCGATTCGGGTGAAGCTGCCTTGGAGAAGCTCGCGGAGCTCCGTCCCGATGTCGTTTTTCTCGACGTGCAGATGCCCGGCATGGACGGCTTCGACATGCTCTTGAAGGTTGATTCCGAAAGGCTGCCTCTCATCATCTTTCTCACGGCGTACGACACCTATGCTCTCGAGGCTTTTAGCGTCCATGCCCTCGATTACCTCATGAAACCGATCGATGACGAACGCTTCGATGAGGCACTCGGGATGGCGCGCAAACGCCTTCATGACATGCGGGCCGGCGAACAACTCACCAGCATGCAAAGCTTGCTGACATCGCGCGAAGCCTCATTCAGGGATACTTGGCAGGCCCGCTTTGAGATAAAGAGTGGAGGAAGGACTTTCTGGGTTTCCCCAGATGAAATCGACTGGATCGAGGCCAGCGGCGATTATGCGATTCTGCACGTTGGCCGTCGCATCCATATGGTTCACCAAAGCATGGACGGGATCGAGCAGCGTCTCGATCCGTCATGTTTTACGCGTATCCACCGATCGACAATCGTGTCACTGGATCGCGTGAAAGGGCTCAGCCTGCTTTCTACTCGGGATGCCGTCCTCACCCTCAAAGATGGCACCGAGCTGCGCGTAAGCCGACGCTTCCGGCATCGGCTCCGTCTAGATATGAGGAGGCCTGTTCCACTGCCCTGGTGCTGAGGCTGTCTGGAAGGGTTTTACCCCGTTTTCGCGGACAGTTGAGTTCAAGGACGTGAAGGTCCGATCCCGAACCTCAGTTCTG
>DASZCB010000063.1:0-1818 GCA_035943575.1 Rhodanobacter sp.
GCTGGCGCAAATCCGCGAACAGCGCCGCGCTGGCAGCCGTTACGCGACCCTGCAGCAATGCCGCTGGGAGCTGGAGCAGGCCGACCGACTGATGCGCCAGGCCGGCATTCCCAGCCTAAATACCACGCACGTGTCGATCGAGGAGATCGCCAGCAAGATCTTCGACCGCTTTGGTATCGAGCGGACCATGTTCTGATTGCCGACTGGAGATTTCACACCCGTCATGAGTGTCGTACTGGACCATCGCAACAGCCTGCTGCCGGGACGCTTCGAGTTCCTGATGGGGCTGTATGCGGAGAACTATCATCGGCTGACGCGACTGTTCGCGCCACAGCAACTCGCTCCGGGTCGCTACGTTTCCGATGTCGATGATGGGCTCGCTGTGCACCTGCATGTGCAGGAATGCCATCCGTATACGTTGGAACTGGAACTCACCTACGATTTCGTCGATGCGCACACCGGCCAGCGCGCACCGTCGGCACAGCTGCGCATGTACACCGACGCGCACGTGGCCGAAGCCTTGCATTGCCATCCCGGTCGACACCTGTGGCAGGTGCTGGGGCCGTTTTCACCAGCGCATACCGTGTTCCAGCATCGCCTGCGCATGAACGGATTTCTCTCGCGCTGGCTGGAGTACCTAGCCGAGCAGGGGCATTCCATCGGCACGCTGGAGCGTGAAGGCTGATCGGTACGTCGTGCGGACGGCCAAGGCGACAGGCAACAAAAAACCCGCACAAGGCGGGCTTTCCGTTTTTGTAGTGGCGGAGCGGACGGGACTCGAACCCGCGACCTCCGGCGTGACAGGCCAGCATTCTAACCAACTGAACTACCGCTCCACATTTTTTTGCAGCTTTGATTACTTCCAGCTTTGCGAGCCAACTTGGCGTCCCCACGGGGATTCGAACCCCGGTCGCCACCGTGAAAGGGTGATGTCCTAGGCCTCTAGACGATGGGGACAATTCAAGTTGGTGGAGCCAGGCGGGATCGAACCGCCGACCTCCTGCATGCCATGCAGGCGCTCTCCCAGCTGAGCTATGGCCCCGCCGCTGGAAGCCGAGAAGAATAGGGTCGAGGCGGATATCCGTCAAGCTTTTTTTCAGAGTTGATGACGACGGAATCCATCGTGGTTCGCGACATCCATCGTGATCGGGCAGATGTTGCCCGTGGTTCGTTTAAGCTGCAGTGACCTGCGTGATGGAAGAGTCCGTGCATGCACGAAATCGGTTTCATTCGCGACCTGGCCGTGGTGATGCTGGTGGCCGGCGCCACCACGATCCTATTCCAGCGTTTGCGCCAGCCAGTGCTGCTCGGCTACATCCTTGCCGGTGTGCTGATCGGGCCGCATACGCCGGGCATGCTGGTGAACGACCCGCGAGCGATCGACGACATCTCCAATCTTGGCGTGGTGCTGCTGATGTTCACGCTGGGGCTGGAGTTCAGTGTGCGCAAGTTGCGCGAGGTCGGCATCGGCGTGCTGGCCGTGGCGGTGGCCGAAGTTGCCCTGATGCTGTGGATCGGCTACGGCATCGGCGGCCTGTTCGGCTGGACCGGCATGGACGCGCTTTTTCTTGGCGCGATCATCTCGCTATCGTCGACCATGGTCGCCACCCGCACGCTGGTCGAGGGTGGTCAGCGACAACTTCCATTTGCGCAATTGGTCGTTGGTTTGCTGGTGGCCGAAGACTTGCTGACCATTGTCATGCTCACGTTGTTGACGGCGGTGGCGATTGGCGGCTCGGTGCAGGCGGAGACCGCGTTCACGCTGATTGGCCACCTCGGCCTGTTCGTGGTCGTCGGGATGATTCTCGGCCTGCTGCT
>DASZCB010000064.1:0-4220 GCA_035943575.1 Rhodanobacter sp.
CCCCGCGGCACAGCTCGATGCGCTGGCAGCCGAGCACATCGGCAAGCCGGTGACGCTGGACGATCTGGACAAACTGGCGCAACGGGTCACCGCGCTCTATCACAAGGCCGGCTACATCTTCGCCACCGCGCTGGTGCCGGTGCAGGAAGTGAAGGACGGCGTGGTCGAGATCAGCGTGATCGAAGGTCGCCTCGGCCAGATGAAGGTCGAGGTCGATCCCGCCGCACCGATCACGGAAGCACGCATCCGCGCGATGCTGGCGCCGCTGGTACCGGGCCAGCCGCTCAGCGGCAAGGTCTACGAGCGCACCATGCTGCTGTTGTCCGACCTGCCCGGCATCAAGGCGCAGTCCTCGCTGTCCTCCGGCGTCGAGGCCGGCACCACCGACCTCGTGGTGAAGGTCGGCCGCGCCGCGCCGATTACTGCCTCGGTGGGCATCGACAATTTCGGCACACGCGAGTCCGGCATCCTGCGCGCGGGCGGCTCGATGCGCTGGAACAGTCCGTTCGGCATCGGCGACAACCTGGATGCGCGCGGGCTGGTTTCGGAACGTGGTGGCACCACCTTCGGACGGCTGTCGTACGAAGCGCCTCTCGGCTACAACGGCGTTCGTGCCGGCGCCGGCATTGCCCGCGTGCACTACAGCCTCGGCGGTGCATTCGAGCCGCTCGATGCGCTCGGCACGTCGCGCATCAGCGACGCGTCGCTGACTTTCCCAGTGCTGCGCCAGCGCGACCAGAACCTGTTCCTGCGTCTCTCGGTGGATCGCAAGCTGCTGACCGATGAACTGCGCGCCGTGAATTACACCTCGCACAAGCGCGTGCAGGGTATCGGCCTCGGCTGGGCGTGGGAGCGGCGCGACGATTTCGGCGGCGGCGGCTACTTCAGCAGCAATGGCGTGCTGTATCAGGGCGACCTGCACATCCGTGATCCGAATGCACGCGCCTACGACCAGAGTATTTACGGCAACCACACCGAGGGTGGTTTCACCAAGCTCACTTTCCAGTTTTCCCGACTGCAGGCACTTGCGCCGAAACAGACGCTGTTCGTCGGCATCGGCGGGCAATTGAGCAACGGCAACCTGGATGCGTCGGAAAAACTCTCGCTCGGCGGCCACGACGCCGTACGCGCCTATCCGCAGGGCGAAGTGCTGGTGGATCGGGGTTTCATCGCCCACCTCGAATACCGCTACTCGCTGAGCAAGGACGTCACTCCGTATATGTTTTATGACGCGGCCCGCGGCTGGATCAACCGTTCGCACGAATCGCCGGGGGGGCGTCCCATCCGCAATCTGCGCGGCCCCGGCCTGGGCGTGAACTGGGCGCGACCGGGCAATTTTTCGCTCGACCTTACGGTGGCTTGGCGCACCTCGCGCCCCGCCGTAACCAGTGACGGCGACAAGCGGCCACGGGTGTTCTTCCAGATCCAGAAATTTTTCTGATGCACGGGTCGCTGCCACGACCTGCACGGCATGGCTGCCGCCACGGAGACTCGACATGAACGCGCAACCCACTACCCACCCGCGCCGCCCGCTGCGTTTGTTGCGTCGACCGCTTGCCGCCGCGTTGGCCCTGCTGCTGGCACCGGCAGCGTTCGCACAGAACCTGCCCAATGGCTTCACGCTGAAATCCGGCAGCGTCGATCTGCCCAGCACCGTCGGCCAGACCATGACGATCGGCCAGCACAGCAAAGGCGCGATCATCGAGTGGAGCGGCTTCAACATCGCCAATGGTTATCACGTCGACTTCCAGCAACCGGGTACGGACAGCGTCACGCTCAATCGCGTCACCGGCGCCGGCATGTCGCAGATCGACGGTCTGCTCAGCGCCAACGGCCGCGTGTTCGTGGTCAATACCGCCGGCGTGCTGTTCGGCAGCAACGCCCAGGTCAACGTGGGTGGCCTGGTGGCTTCCACGCTGAACATCAGCGACGCGGATTTCAACGCCGGTGTGAACAGCGGGCACTTCGTATTTGCCGGTGACAGTGAATCTACGATCAGCAACCTTGGCAGCCTCACCGCGGCGGCCGGTGGCACCATCGCGCTCTTCAGCGGTGGAAGCGTTTCGAACAGCGGCACCATCAATGCGCCTGGAGGTACCGTGGCGCTCGGCTGGAGTCACGCGATTACGCTGGACATCGGCGGTGATGGCCTGACCAACCTCATCCTTGCTCCCAGCAACAACCACGGCGGAGTCGCCCATATCGTCAACAGCGGAACCTTGCAGGCCGATGGCGGCCAGGTGGTGGTACGCACGGCCCTTGGCAACATCAGCGGCGTGGTGAATCAGTCCGGTATCGTGCAGGCGCATTCGTTGCAGAACCGTGGCGGCCAGATCGTGCTGGACGCCGGCGCTAACGAACTCGACATCACCGGCAGCAACGATGCCAGCGCCAGCGATGCCGGCATCGCCGGCGGCACCATCACGGCCAGCGCCAATCGCCTGCTGGCGAACACCGGCGCCGCATTCAACGCTGGCGGCGGCAGCGGCGGCGCGAATGGCAACCTCACCATCAATTCCCTCAGCGATATCGTGATCGCCAGCGCCGGACAGATCACCACGGATCTCGGCAACAATCTGCATGCCTCCGCTTCCCATCTGCTCGACAGCGCCTTGGGCGGCGCACTCAGTAGCGGCACCAATGTCACGTTGAACGGTCTGGGTCAGCCAAGCGGCAGCGGGTATTTCGGTGGTGCGGTGTCGATGCTCGACGGCATCACCTTTCCATACACCCCGCAACAGATCACCGATGCGCCTGCGCAAATCGTCAAGAACGCCGGCGGTGATGCCCAGCTCACCATCAATGCCAACCGCGATATCGTGATGGGAACCGGCACGGCGATCACCGCCAGCAGCGGTGCTCTCGACATCGACTTCAATGCAGACAGCAACGGACTACCGGCGCCGTTGCCGAACTCCACGCTTGTGCAAAGCGGCGGCCACATCGAGCTGGACGGCGCGAGCATAACCAGCAACGGCGGCGCCATCCGATTTTACGGGCAGAGCGACTCCGTCAACGGTCGCGCCACCGGCAGCGTGAATTACACCGTCGGCACCGGCACCTTCGCTCTCGTTGCTCCCGACGGCATCAACCTCAACGACAGCACGCTGGATGCCTGCGCTTACGCCGGGGCAAGCTGCGGCGGTAGCGGCAGCGTCAGTCTGCGCGGTCAGGGCATCGACAATCCTTCCCTCACACCGAAAATCGGTGGCATGGGTATCCTGGCGCTTGGCAGCACGCTGCGCAGTGGCGGCGGCACGATCACCCTCGACGGTATCGGCGGCATCGTCGCCAATGGCGTGCGGTTCGGCAACGACATCAACTCCGACACTGGTCAGCTGATCAGCGCCGGTGCTATCCAGTCGGCTAGCGGCACGATAGTCATCACCGGCCGCGCTGGCGACGAGATCACGGCGGGAAGCGCGGCGTACTACGACACCGCCAGTGGCGTGCTGCTCGGCTCCGTACCGATCAGCACCGGTGGGCCCATCAACGTGCAGGGCACTGGCGCTACGCGCAGCACCGCCGGCGCCACGCAATCGATCGCCTCGAGCGATGGCGTGGACATCCTGGGCACAAGCCTGAATGCCGGCACCGGCCAGAGCATCACGATTTCCGGCCAGGCCGGCTCGGCCGGCATCACGAACATCAATCCGACTACCGGCATCGGCACACCGGTACCGGTATATGGCATCAACGCAACCAGCACCGGCGACCTCGTGCGCACAATGCCCGGCGGCGTTGTCAGCAATGGCGGCATGCTCGCCATGCATGGGTTGGCCGGCAGCGATCTGTATGTCGATACCACGCTCGATGCCTCGACAACCGGTGGTATTGGCGGCCCGATCACACTCGATGGCAACAACATCCAGCTCACCAGCGGCTCGCATCTCGACGCCAATGGCAACGGTGGCGGTGCACTAAACGTCAATGCCACCGGAGTACTGGCGATGGATGCCGGCAGCACGATTTCGGCGAATGCACTGGCGAGCGGCAACGGCGGCAGCATCCGCCTGTTTGGCAGCCAAGGCCTGTACGCCTATGGCGGCGCCAGCGCACACGGCGGGAGTGCCAGCGGCAACGGTGGCAGCATCGATACCTCGAGCACCAGCGGCATCAGCCTGAACGGTTTTCGCGTGGATGCCAGCGCACCGAACGGCAGTGCCGGGCAATGGATTATCGATCCTTACGACGTCACTATCGCGAGCGGCAGTGCCTCT
>DASZCB010000065.1:0-2424 GCA_035943575.1 Rhodanobacter sp.
CCTGCGCATCAGCAGCTCCGGCGGGGCCGGGCAAATCATTCGCCGCGGCGGCGTCGTGCACGCGGACAAAGCCAACAGGCACGATGCAACGAGTATCCGCTTGTGCGGTGACATAGACGGGGATCTCCCTGGTGAGGGTGGCGCCGCGTTCGCGCACGACCTGCACGCGATCGACGTATTGCACGACGACGTGGTCGCTGGCCTGTTTCTGAGCGAGCTGGTCCTGCGCGGTGCGGGCATCGGCTTCGGCGGTGGTGGCACGCGCTTCGGCCGCGTCGATGCGATGGCTGGTGATCCACACGTGGAGGCACAACGCAGCGATCAGCGCGACGCCGAACAGGATCTGGCGCAGCAAGGTCATGCGGCCACCGCCAGCGGCGCGGCGCTGTGGTGTTTGTAGGCGGCGGCCAGCTTGGTGTCGTACAGGTTGTCGGCGTAGGCCGGGCCGTTGTAGATCTTCGCGAACGCGGCCCACTTGCGGCCGCGCAGTGCCTTGAGCATGTCGGGGTCGAGCTGGACGAACTTGACGAAGGCGGCGAGCTGATTGCCTTCGCCACGCGCGAAGTCGTCGGACATGGCGATCGCGTCGGTATAGCCAAGCGCCGCCGCGTGGTAGCCAATGATCTGGAAGCGGCCCCAGCTGCAGCTCGCGTAGGCAGCTTCAATGTGAATGTTGCGAGCCTGGAACATGCGCGGCCACTCGCCGACACCGCCGACGTAGCCGCCGCGTTGCTGCGACAGGATCGATGCCGGCGCATGCACGCTGGCCGGGTCGATGCCGGCGGCTACCAGTTGCTTCCAGAACACATGCCGCTCGAACAGGATCGCCACGCGGCCGTCCGGCAGGAAGCCACCGCGCGGGCTTTCGACCTCGATCACGGCATGGATCGCGGCCGGGTCGCAATCCAGCGCAGCGGCAGCGGCCTCGATGTCGCGCTGGGTGAGCGCACGCGGGTCGGTCTGACCCTGCAGGGCTGCTTGTGTACGTGGGCCGGCGATGCCGTCCACCACCTGGCCATGATCGCGTTGGAACGCGCGTACAGCGACCTCGGTGGTGGCACCGTACCAGCCGTCGACGGTGAGCGGCTGGCCAGCACGAACAAGCCGCGTCTGCAGCACAGTGACGTCGGCGCCGTGGTCACCCGCGCGCAGGCTGTTTGGGTTGTTCATGGGTGTCTGTCCGTAGGATGGCGGCGACGTTGCCGCGGGCGGTGAGGCTGAGCACGCACAGCACCAGCGAGATGCCGAGGTCACCGGCATGGATGTCGCCGGGCGGGTATTTGCCCAACACGATGCCGAGCGCGGTGCTACCGGTGGAGACGATGAGCAGCCAGGCGGCCGCGCTGACCAGTGGGCGATAGCGGGCGCCATCACGCCGGTACAGGAACAGGCGTACGCACGTGATGACGTTGGTGGCAAACAGCAGCAGAGCGATCAGGTGATCCATCACGAGCCTCCACGGCGCCACCAGCTGGTGATTTGAGTGATGTCGATGGTCTTGGCGCGGTCGATCAGGCGCACGGTGAGCACGATGACCAGCGCGGCGGCGAGGAACGCCGCGACGCCGGATTCCTGCAGATGGGTCTGACGCATGACCAGCGGGGCACTGAGGTAGCCCATGATCCAGCTGATGGCGAGGTACAGGATGCGGGCCGGCATGGAGACGTCGCGCGAGTGCAAGGCCATCAATGCGGCACCGGCGAATGCACCGATGACGGCGTTGCCGTCGATGCCGGGGATCAGCGTGGCGATGCTGACGCCGGTGGCGACGAGGGCGATGCCGCTGGTGGTAGTGGGTTCGGCCATCGGTAGTCCCCTGTCAATTCCAGAGCTGCACCAGCGCGGTCTGCGACTGCGTGGCCTGTACGGTGTCGGGCAGATTGACGACGGTGCCCAGCGGCAACACGACGCCGAGGTCGGCGAGGCCGGGGTTGGCGGCGAGCGCCGCCTCGGTGACGCCCTCGGTACGGCCCAGCACGCGCTGGCACAGCGCGTCGAGGGTGTCGCCTTGATTGGCGCGCACGATCACAGCAGCTCCACGTCCGCACGAGGGCGGCCGAGGATGTCGCGGATGGCGTAGCGCACGTTGCGGCGGTAGTCGTCGATGGTGGGGTCAAGCGTGTCGGCGCGCTGTTTGCCGGCGTGGGTGGTGTCGACGTCGCGGTAGCGCTCGATCAGATCGGCCTGCACGGTGGCGTAGACGGCGCGTGTGTACAGCAGCACCAGGCGCGAGGTGCCGGCGATGACCTTGCTGGGCACGTCGACGAGCTTGGCGCGGCCGAGATCCAGCTGCTGCTGTTGCCAGGCGTCGAGCTCGTCTTCGACGGCGGACATGGCGAGCGCGATGCACTCGGTGAGGCGCGCGTTGGTGATGGTGCCGTCGATGCGCATCACGGCGCGTGCGTCGGTGAGGTCGATGGACGG
>DASZCB010000066.1:0-4966 GCA_035943575.1 Rhodanobacter sp.
GGATTCGTGCTTACCGTGGTGGCTATCTGCCCAAGGAACGGCGCGCCGCCGAGCGCGAGATGCGCGCCGGCACCATCGACGGGATCGTGAGCACCTCAGCCTTGGAGCTGGGCGTGGACATCGGAAGCCTCGATGTCGTCGTGCTCAACGGGTATCCCGGATCCGTCGCCGCCACATGGCAGCGGTTCGGTCGCGCCGGTCGCCGGCAGCAGTCGGCGTTGGGTGTGCTGGTAGCGAGTTCCGACCCGCTCGATCAATACCTCGTGCGGCACCCGGAGTTCTTCCAGGGCGCGCCGCCGGAACACGCACGCATTCAGCCTGATCAGCCACTGATCCTGCTCGACCACATTCGCTGCGCCGCCTTCGAGCTGCCCTTCATCGGCGACGAGATGTTCGGCACCGAAGTGGCGACACCCTGGCTCGATGTGTTGGGCGAGGAAGGCGTGCTGCATCGCGAAGGCGATCGCTGGGAGTGGATCGCTGACAGCTACCCGGCCATCGCCGTGTCGTTGCGCTCGGTGGCCGACGGCAATTTCGTGGTGGTCGATCGCACCAACGGACGTCAGATGATCATTGCCGAAGTCGACTACACCGCCGCGCCGGTGACGCTCTACGAGGGTGCCATCCACATGATTCAGTCCGTGCCCTACCAGGTTGAACGACTCGACTGGGAGGGCCGTAAAGCCTACGTCACGCGCACCCACGTGGACTATTACACCGACGCCATCGACTACACGAAACTCAAGGTGCTCGATTGCTTCGACACGTCCAACGCCGGATGTGGGCAGGCTCACCACGGCGAGGTGCATGTCGTGCGCCGTGTGCCCGGCTACAAGAAGATCCGGTTTTACTCGCACGAGAACATCGGCTTCGGCCCCGTCAACTTGCCCGATCAGGAACTACACACGACGGCCGTGTGGTGGCAGCTCCCGCAAGTCGTGCTTGATGCCGCCTTCGAGGATCGCCACCAAGCGCTCGACGGTTTTCTCGGCGCCGCCTACGCGCTGCACATCGTGGCGACCGTGGCGGTGATGGCTGAAGCCCGCGACCTGCAGAAGTCCGTGGGCAGCGGCGACGGTGCGTGGTTCGTCAGTGCGGATGTCACCGGTCGCGGACAGATTCGCGGTACCGACGGGCAGCCCGCCGCGCTGGCGGCAGATGCTCCGTTCACGCCGACGGTTTACCTCTACGACGCGTTTCCCGGCGGCATCGGTCAGAGCGAACCGCTGTTTAACCGACGCGAGGATCTCGTGGCGCAATCGGTGACACTCATTGAGCGTTGTGATTGTCGTGGTGGCTGTCCGGGCTGTGTAGGTCCGGTGCTTGCCACCGATGAAGATGCGGACACAACGCCCAAGGCCTTGGCGTTGCGCGTGCTGGCGCTGCTGGTGGCTCTGTGAACGCGCTGGCTGCGCGATTGCGTGAGCTGCGCACGCAGTCGGGCCAACGGTCTGCGGTCGCTCCATCGAAGCACACCTTGTCACCTGACGTGCTCCGACTGATTCAGGGGCGCTCGCGCATTCAGGGCGTGGTTCAGCGGATCGCATCCAGTGACCGGTTCGTGCCCGGGGACGAGATCGCGCCAGGGCTGTTTCTCACTGAAGCACTCGTGGATTGGGGGCGCCCTCCTGCGTTGATCGACACCGCATTTGCGCGATGGGAGGAACCTGTCGCTCACCAACGGCTGCTGCACTTCGATACCGAAACGACCGGCCTGGCCGGAGGCACCGGCACGCGCGCGTGGATGATCGGGGCCGCGGGCTGGCTGGCCGACGGGCGCTTTCGCCTACGTCAGCTGACAACGACCACCATGGGGGCAGAAGCCGCGATGCTGCAAACCTTTGCCTCGTGGCTGCAGGCTGACACGGTGCTCGTCAGTTACAACGGCAAGTCCTACGACTCGCCTCTACTGAAGACACGCTACCGCCTGGCCCGATTACCGGATCCATTGTCTGGGCTGGGTCACCTGGATCTGCTCCATCCCGTGCGTCGCCACTGGAAGGGCGTGTGGGAGAACTGCCGCCTGGCTACCGCCGAGCGCGAGTTGCTCGGCGTGGTGCGGGAAGACGACTTGCCGGGCTCGGAAGCGCCGGCCGCTTGGCTCAGCTATCTGCGCGGCGGGTCTGCAGTAAACCTGAGGCGGGTGTTGACGCACAACAGCCAAGACCTGAAGAGTTTGGCTGGCGTGCTGCTCCACTTGGCCAGGCTGCCTGAGTAAACAGAGGGCTCATCGGAATTGACCTACACGACGGCAGGTCCACCGCCGCTCCACTCCTTGGATGTAAGCAGGCACGTTAGCGCCCATCTCTCAAGTCGCTAGCGGGTACCACCATGAGCCTCGTGTTCACCATCAAGGAAGCGGCCGATGGCTTGTGGTGCATCAGCCTAGGGCAGAGCGTTCTGTTCGCCCAGCTCCACTTGGCGTCGGCTATCAAACAAGCTCGACATCTCGCCCGCGAAAAGCATGCCGCGACGGGTCAATCTGTCCGTGTCGAGATGACCAGCCCCGACTTCATGATCCTGCTAGCCCAATACGCTCGGCCTGGTACTGAATTGAATACGGCAGCGGCCTGAGCCATGGATGATCGAATCAACCTGCGCAACCCATTGAGCAGGGCTCACTGGTGCGGTTGTTTCAGCTGCAGCGATCGGGAACTGGTCGAAGCCGTACGCGCCACTCAAAGCACGGAGGTCGGCGTGGTCGGTCTCTATCTCGCTACTAGGTACTCGCTGGAAGCCTTCGCCACGGACCTTGCTCGAAGACAATAGGACGATCACTTGGGGAATGGGATCAAGGATCTTCTCTAACCGACGGGCATACATTCAGATAGAGATCGTCGTGGTGAAGCACACCATCTAAGTCCGAATAGAGGATCAATCACTACTCCCTCTTAGTACGCAGCGCAGCCATCCATCTGTCAAAGTCCTTGGTGGTGAAATCCTCGGGCGTAAGCACTTCCCTGTAGCCGCAGATGCCGGTGCACTCCACTTCAAATCCGGCTGGGCAGTCACGCGATCGCAGACCGGTGCTTCCACATTGTGGACAACGATCGATTGGTGCGATGGTTCGCCAGTCTGAATTGGTGCCAAGTTGTTGGGTCATAGTGAGTCTCCTAGATCCCCCACAATGACAACCACGCAGCGCATAACGCCATCGCGTCTATCAGTGCATGGTGACGCCGGGGCTGCACGTAGTAACGACTGACAAACGAGAGAGAAATGGCTACTTTCGACGTCGATGATGGCGGTCGATGCACCCTGGGCCACAAGAGAATTCAGGAACGCGACATTCACGGCCTTGAGTTACTGATTGAAGTTAATTGCCTTTGAGGAATGGGCTTATATCGTAGTTTCCGATGGTCTGCGCAAGGGTTTCTGGCGAAACACCATGCTTATTACTTAGAGCTTTGTTTGCACCGAAAGACAGAAGCAGTTTAATCACCTGATCACGACCCTTCGAATCATAGACAGCTCGCGATAGAGGTGTATTCCCTTGATCATCTGTAGTATCTACATGAGCTCCTTTTTTCAAAAGTAGCTCAGCTAGTTCAAATTGGTAAGCACGGGCCGCAAAGTGTAAAGGTGTTTCTAGATTCTTGTCCTGGGCGTTCAGATTTGCGCCGTGTTCGATAAGCTCAACAGCAATAGCATTGTCACCATTTTGAGCCGCATAGAAAAGTGGCGTTCGGCCCTCTTGGTCTAAAGCATCAACCTCGCCACCTTGCTTGATAGCGCTGGTAACTTCAATCAAGTTTCGGCTCATAACCGCCTCATGGATTTGGATCCTTCTTCTCATAAATGTGACTCCTATTGGTTGCGGGATCTTCCAGATGATACATGCTGGGGTCATTCATTCGATTATTGAACTGCTTTTGTGTGAGCCCTTCTTTCTGAGCCTGTGCTTTTTCTCGCCTAAACTCATTACCCGGCCTGTGTCCAAAATCAGGCTTGCCGTCAATCGGTTTTAACGTATTTGGATCAATTGGTCGTCCATCTGCTGTTCTTGGCGTACTGTCCTCAACCGCCTTTCGAGTACTTTGCCTAATATATGGCCTGCGTAAACTACTTTCACTTTTAGCGGTCGAATCAGCTACGGACCTTGAGATGTCATTTATTGCATCATTGAAAGCCTTCGCCTTGGCTCCGGGATTAAGGATATCCTCATTAGCCTCAACATTTGCTGTAGCCTCCATCGCTGATATGACCGGGGACAGCGGCTGTACAGGTGGCAAGAACCGATTTGCCTGCTGTGCCTCCACAAAATCCGCTTCAGCTCTAGCTGCGTCTTCACTCTGCCGTCCATCCGGATCCGTATGCATGACCGGATTGCTATTGGCATACGCATAACGACTGAAGTTGAACGCATTACCCGCAGTTGGAGTGACCGGATCAACACTCAGAAACCTTCCCGTGGCCGGATCGTAGTACCGCGCTTGCATATAGACGAGTCCGGTGTCCGGATCATTCACATGCCCGGTGTACCCCGGCCCATTCGGTGCCGGGCCCACGCTCTCTACCGCGGTGCCATACGGCGCGTAATCGAAACGGGCGGTGATGTTGCCGCTCGCGTCGGCCTCCGCCAGCGGCGTACCTTGCGGGTCGGTGTACACGTAGGTCACCGTGCCGGCATGCGCCATCGCCGTGCATAACCACAGGCTGGTCAGGATCAGCCATCGTGCCATCTTCTTCATATGCATGACATCCTTGGCTCAAGTGCCCGAATGCAGTGTGACACTGCGATAACCGCTGAAGGCCGAGCAGCCCGCACTGCTGCATGCCATCACCCGAAACTGGACCGTCCCGTTGACAAGGATCAACTGACTCAAGGATGTGGACGAGCCGACGTAGACGATGTTCACGCCATTGACGGGATCGGTTTGTTCCAACTGATAGCTCGTGGCATTGGGCACCGCGGTCCAACTCACCAGCACCACCGGCTTATAGTAGGGACCACTGACGCCAATGT
>DASZCB010000067.1:0-11644 GCA_035943575.1 Rhodanobacter sp.
CCACGCCAGGTGCACGCCATCGGCAGTGGCGCGACATGGGCGCTCGCTGCGCTCGACTTCGGCAAGACGGCAATCGAAGCCGTCGCCTACGCAGCAACACGAGACAACGGGACCGGCGGCGGCGTCGACTCCGTGACCATCACCCAACCGCGGCGCAAGCCCGCACGCAAGGGCTAAGCCATGCGCGACGACATCGGACAATTCCGACATTTCGACAACTTCAACGGCGCGGTTGCGCTCGGATACATAGGGGCGACCTTGGCCGGCTGGACGATCGACAAATGGGCGGCCCTGGCTGCGCTGTGTTACACGCTGCTGTTGATCGCGCAGAAGATCTGGCAGTTCGTGCGCTGGCTGCGGCCCAAGCCGCCGACGCCATGAATGGCAAGCAAGCGAGCGGTGCCAGCGTGCTAGCGCTCGTCGTCCTGATGGCCGGGTGGTTCATCGCGCCGGCCGAGAACACGGTGCCCGTAGCGTATCGCGACGTCGCGCAGGTGGTCACCGCGTGCACCGGCCACACCGAGCCCGGCCTGCAGGTCGGCGTCGATTACTCGGCGAGCTGTCAGAAGTGGCTGGCCAGCGACATCGGCAAGGCGGCAACCGGCGTGCAGGCGTGCGTGCATGCGCCGATGCGCTCGTACGAGTGGGCGGCCTATACGTCACTCGCCTTCAACATCGGCGTCACGGCGTTTTGCCGATCGAGCATTGCTCGGGAGGCTAACGCAGGCAACACGGCAGGCGCATGCGCCGCCATCAGTTTGTACGTGTACGCGGGCGGCAAGCGCGTGCAAGGTCTGGTCAATCGGCGCGCTGGTGAAAGGGCGCTTTGCGAGGGGAAGGTGTGATGGTAGTCATCAAGATTCTGCTGGTCCTCGCCGCGCTCGCCTTCGGCCTGTGGGTCGCCTGCTCTGGCAGCGGCCCGGACGCGCCAGCATGAGTGTGCTGTGGAAGTACGTCAGCGGCGCACTGCTGATCGCGCTCGTGATCGCCATCTTTCTGGTGTTCTCGTTTCGTGGGAGTGCCGCTATTTCCCGTGCGCGTGCGGATAAGGCCGAGTTACAAGTCACGGCATTGGGCGACGCGTTGAAGCAATCCGAGGCCGCACGCGTTGCCGAGCATGCGCAAGCCGTTCGCTTCGGCCTCGCCGCCAATCAATACGAACAGGACAAGACCGATGCTGAAGCCACTGCGAGCCAGCTTGCTGCTGATCTGCGCGCTGAGCGTGTGCGCTTGCGCCCCGTCTGGCGTTGTCCGGCCGCTAACGTGCCCGGTATTGCAACCGGTGCCGGCCAGCCTGATGCAGCCGCCAGCGACCGAGCAGAAAGTGCGGCGCGAGTTGTTCGAGCCGCCGCAGAATCCGACGCCCAAATCCGCGCCCTCCAAGCCATTTTGACCGCAGAGCGCCAGCCGTGATCGAACGCTTGCGCGCCGCATGGGCCGCGCTTCGCGGCGGCCTCGTGCTGTCCGGTCACGGCTGGGTGGTGGTCTACAACACGTCCAACGGCTCGAACGTCTGCCGCTGTGATGGCATCACGACCGACACCGCCGCGACGATGCTGTATCAGGCCGCTGACGCCATGTGCGATCGCGTGCATGGACATTCAACAGTTCACTGAGTTATGAGCGACAAAGACAAGAAGAACGCGACCAGCTTTCAGTGTGGCAAGTCTGGCAACCCAGGCGGCCGCTCGCCGAAGGTTGGCCCGAACGGCGAGACCATCACGGCATTGTGCCGCGCCAAGACGGTCGATCTGATCGAGCGCGCGTTCGCTATCGCTACGTCAGCCACGACCGAACCCAAGGACGCGCTCGCAGCATGCTTCGGACTACTCGACCGAGGCTGGGGCAAGCCGAAAGAGTCCGTCGACATCGACGCGAACGTGAAGGGGTCGGGTGTGCCGATTATCCAGATCGTACGCCTGCCTGCAGTCGATGACGCGGATTGAATTAACTGCGCCTCAATTCGATTTCGTCACCGCCGAGGATCAATTCCCCGCGATGGTTGCCGGATTCGGATCGGGCAAAACGCATGCGGCGATCATCCGCACGCTAGCGAAGAAACTGCAGTATCCAGGCCAGAACGTCGCCTATTACCTGCCGACCTACGATCTGGTGCGGCGCATCGGCTTCCCGCGATTCGCCGAAACGCTCGAAGGCATGGGCGTGCCGTACAAGACGAACAAGGCGGATGCTGTAATCGCCATTGAAGGCGCCGGCGAGATCATCTTTCGCACGATGGACACGCCCGAACGCATCATCGGTTACGAGGTGGCCGACTCGATCGCCGATGAGCTGGACACGCTCAAAGAGGAACAGGCGCGCGACGTCTGGACGAAGATCATCAGCCGCAACCGGCAAAAGAAACCGGACGGCAGCTTGAACACCGTCGGCGTGGCGACCACGCCCGAGGGCTTCCGGTTCGTCTATGACCGCTGGAAGCGTAACCCGGTCGAGGGCTATCGCATCATCAAGGCGTCGACCATGTCGAACGCTGCGAACTTGCCCGCCGGCTACATCGACAGCCTGCGCGCCAGCTACCCGTCGAACCTGCTGGCCGCGTACCTCGACGGCGAGTTCGTGAACCTGGTGGCTGGCTCGGTCTATGCCGAGTTCGACCGCTACAAGAACGCCAGCGCTGAGACGATCCAACCGTCCGAGGCACTGCATGTCGGCATGGACTTCAACGTCAGCAAGATGAGCGCGGCCGTGCATGTGCTGCGCGGCGACGATCCGCATGCGGTGCTTGAGTACACGCGGGTGATGGACACGCCGGCGATGTGCGCGCTGCTGAAGTCGCGCCACGCCGGGCATCCGATCATCGTGTATCCCGACGCGAGCGGGCAGAGCCGCAAGAGCAACAACGCCAGCGAGTCGGATCTGTCGATCCTGCGCGCGGCGGGCTTCAGCGTACGCAACAACCCGACGAACCCGCGCGTCAAGGATCGCGTGTTGTCGGTGTGCGCGATGGTCAACAAGGACGGCGCGAGGCGCTACCGCATCAACCCGGAAACCTGCCCCGAGCTTGTCGAGAGCTTGGAAAAGCAGGCTTACGACAAGAACGGCGAGCCGGACAAATCCGGTGGCCTCGATCACATCATCGACGCGGCTGGCTACTTCATCGCCTACCGCTACCCGATCCAGCACCGCATCGCGCTTGTGCAACCCCTGAGAATCTGACCATGCCCCTTGCCGTATACGACCCAAGCGAAGACATTGACAGCCTTCGCCAAGATTGGGCTGTGATTGAAGCGCTGCAAGGCGGCACCCCTGCCATGCGACGCGCGGCGCAAACATTGCTGCCGATGTGGCCGGCGGAGGATGGCAAAGCCTACGACCTGCGACTGAAGACGGCGACGTTGTTCCCCGCGTATCGCCGCACGGTCGGTGTCATGGCCGGCAAGCCGTTTGCCAAGCCGCTGCAGCTGAAGGATTCCGACCCGACGATCGAGGCATGGGCCGAAGACATTGACCTGCAGGGCGTGAGTCTGCACAGCTTCGCCGCCGAGATGTTCGCCGAGACGGTAGCGTTCGGCCTGGATGGCGTCCTGGTCAGCTATCCGATCGCGCCGGCCGAGGGCTTCCGCAGCAAGGCCGACCTCGAAGCCAGCGGCAACCGGCCGTATTTCGTGCGCGTCATGCACAGCCAGATTCTCGGCTGGATCGCTGACCAGCAGAACGGCAAGACCAAGCTGATGCAGCTGCGCCTCAAGGAACAGGCGCAGGAACCGGATGGGCCGTTCGGCGTGAAGTGCATCGAGCAAGTGCGCGTGCTTGAGCCGGGCAAGTGGCAGATATGGAAGCAGGTCGCTGGTGACAAGTGGATGCTCGATAGCGAGGGCGTCACGTCGCTCGCCGACATTCCCTTCGTGCCGCTGTACGGCTCGCGCAAGGGCTTCATGGTCGGCACGCCGCCGATGCTGGATCTGGCCTACCTCAACGTGAAGCACTGGCAGAGCCAGAGCGATCAAGACACGATTCTGCACGTCGCGCGGGTGCCGATTCTGGCGCTGATTGGCGCGAACGACGAGACGCAGCTGACGGTCGGCGGGTCCGCTGCGGTGCGCATGCCACTCGGTTCCGATCTCAAGTTCGTCGAGCACAGTGGCCATGCCATCGCGGCCGGCGAAACGGCCCTTGCCGCGCTGCAAGAACAGATGATCCAGTCTGGCGCCGAGCTGATGGTCAAGAAGCCCGGCTCGCGCACGGCGACGGAAACGGCACAGGATGCCGAGGCGAACAAGTCCGACCTGCAACGCATGGCCGAAAACTTCGCCGATGCGCTCGATCAGGCGCTGGTCTACATGGGCCAGTTCGCCGGCATCGCCAAGGTGGGCAACGTCGAACTGTTCAGCGATTACGGCGCGTCGACGATGGGCGAGGCCAGTGCTGCGCTTATCAAAGACCTGCACTTTGCCGGCCTGGTTAGTGGCCCGACAGCTATCGCCGAGCTGCAGCGTCGCGGTGTGCTTAGCGATGACATTGACCCGGATGTCGAGTTCGCCGCCGCTGAGTCGGAGGTTCCGGCGTTGCCGCCGCTTAAGCCAGCGCAGCCCGGTATGGATAGCACCACTGCAACGACGTTCGCCAATTGAGCGCCAACGCAACCCTGCAAGACCAAGCCATCGGTCACGAGGTAGACCTGCGCCGGTTCTATGCTGGCGTGGCGCAGCGGATGATTGCGCTGCTGAATCGGGCTGATGCGCAGATCACGGCGCAGATCGCCGAGGCACTGATGCAGCTGGACGCGTCAAGCTTCAGTGTCGCGCGCCTGGATGCGTTGCTGCAGTCGGTGCATGCGCTGAACGTGCAGATTTACACGCAGGTGGCTGACGCATTGCAGCCCGATATGCGCGATCTGGCGAAGCTCGAGACTGCCACGCAGGCCGGCGCACTGCGCGCGGCAATACCGGCCGTCGTGCAGATCAAGTTCCCGGTGGCCGGCGTGTCGTTCGAACAGGTCTATGCGGCTGCGCTGTCGCGGCCGTTTCAAGGTCGGCTGCTGCGCGATTGGGCGGCCAACCTCGAACAAAGCCGCATGACGCAGATCCGCAACACGATCCGCATGGGCTACACGCAAGGCCAGACGACCGCCGACATCATCAAGACCATACGCGGCACTCGGGCGCTCAAGTACGCCGATGGGCTGCTTGAACGGCCACGCCGCGAGCTGGCGGCCGTGGTACAAACGGCGCTCAGCCATACGGCGCAGACGGCGCGACAGGTCATGACGGACGCCAACGCGGATCTGGTGAAGGCAACCCGATGGGTCAGCACACTGGACAGCAAGACCAGCCCTCCGTGCCGGCTGCGCGATGGGCTCCTGTATACGCCGGACACACACAGGCCGATCGGCCATACCGTGCCGTGGGGCGATGGTCCGGGCCGGCTGCACTTCAACTGCCGCAGTGTCAGCGTGCCGGTGCTCAAGAGCTGGCGTGAGCTGGGCATCGACATCGCAGACATGCCGCCCGGCACGCGCGCCAGCATGGACGGTCAGGTGCCGGCTGACCTGACCTACGCCGAGTGGTTCGCCAAGCAGAGCGCCGCGCGGCAGGATGACATCCTCGGCCCGGTGCGCGCGCAGATGTACCGGGACGGCAAAGTGAGCTTCGACAAGTTCTACTCGGCGAAGGGCCAGTTTCTGACGCTGGCGCAGCTGGAAGCGCGGTCGCCTTGACTTCGTTTCACAACCTGTAATCATTCCCCAAGATGCCGAAGTTTCGCGTAATTCAGGGCACACCGGCGCCGGATACACCGGCCGAACGGGTGCGCCAGAAGATGCGCGCCAGCCGGGCGACGAACAAGCCCTCGTGCAGCAGTTGCGGCGGTAGCGAATACGTCACCAGCCGCCATGGCAGCATCCGCACCAAGATATGCGTCATCTGCCTGACTCAAGGCAGGCGGCGCGAGATGACATAGCCAAGTTCGAGTAGCTCAATCGGCAGAGCAGCGGCCTCCAAAGCCGCAGGTTGTAGGTTCGACTCCTACCTCGTTCGCCACACCACCAAGCCACCCCACGGGTGGCTTTTTCTTTGGGCGATGCCCACCAATCCAGCCCGAGGGGCCAACCCGTGACCGAAGCAGTCGATCTGAAAAGCCAGGAAGTACAGGACGCCATCGCCGCCGCCGTAGAGGCCGCAGTGGATGGGCTCAAGACCAAGAACACCGAACTGCTGGGCAAGCTGAAAAAGGCACAGCAAGGCGCTGCGATTGATCCGGCCGACCTCGAAAAGGTCGAATCCGAACGCGACGCGCTCAAGGCGCAGCTGGCGGAAACCAACAAGGCGGCCAAGAAGACGGCCGGCGAGTTGGAAGCGGCGAACAAGCGGGCCAGCGACACCGAGGCCGCGTTCAACAACACCCTGCGCGACGCACAGCTGACCGAGGCATTGACCAAGGCCGGCGTGACCAACCCCGTACACCTCAAGGCCACCAAGGCTTTGCTGGGCTCGGGCGTGCAGATGGTGGACGAGAACGGCGTCAAGGTGGCGAAGGCCGGCGACAAGCCGCTGGCTGATTTCATCACGGAATGGGCGGCAAGCGACGAAGGCAAGCACTTCGTGGCGGCGCCGGCCTCTCAAGGCGATGGCGCGCGAGGCGGCTACCGCGGAACGACAAACGCAAAGAGTGTGACGCGCGCACAGCTGGACGGCATGAATCCGGTGGCTCAGGCGCAGCACTTCAAAGACGGCGGCACGGTTGTTGACGCCTAACCCATTTCGCAAGAGGTAATACCCCGTGGCAAATACCATCACCTCCCTGATCCCCGACCTGTACAGCGCGCTCGATGTCGTGTCGCGCGAGCTGGTCGGCTTCATCCCGGCCGTCAGCCGCGATTCCACCTTCGAGCGTGCCGCTGTCGGCCAGACCGTCCGCAGCTTCGTCGCGCCGGCCAGCACCGCCTCCAACATTACCCCCGGCGTGACGCCGCCCGATGACGGCGACCAGACCATCGGCCAGGTTCCGCTGACCCTGACCAAAGCTCGTCGCGTGCCGGTTCGCTGGAATGGCGAGCAGTCCCTCGGCCTGAACAACGGCGGCCCGGGCGTGCTGAACGTCCGCGCGCAGCAGTTCGCACAGGCGATGCGCACCCTGACCAACGAGATCGAGACCGATGTCGCTGGCCTGTTCGTCAACGCCTCGCGCGCTTCCGGCACCGCTGGCACCACGCCGTTCGCCAGCAACCTGAGCGACCCGGCAGCGATGCGCAAGATCCTGTCCGACAACGGCCAGTGGACCGGCGACATGCACGGCGTCATCGACACCACGTCGGGCGCGGCACTCCGCACGCTGGCGCAGCTGACCAAGGCCAACGAGGCTGGCGACACCAGCATGCTGCGTCAGGGTGAAATCCTGAACATCCACGGCTTCGCACTGCGCGAGTCGGCGAAGGTGGCACAGGGCGTAGCGGTGGGTACGGGCGCGAGCTATGTGACCAACGCGGCGGCCTATCCAGTCGGCTCGACGGCCATCACGATCGCCACTGGCACCGGCACCATCCTGCCTGGTGACATCGTGACCTTCGCGGGCGACACCAAGAACCAGTATGTCGTGGCGGCCGGCGTCGCAGCTCCGGGCGTTCTGACCATCGCGGCTCCGGGTCTGCAGCAGGCGTTGCCGGCGTCGGCCAAGGCCATCACCGTCGTCGCGGCAGCTACCCGCAACATGTTCTTCGCCCGCCATGCGCTGCAGCTGGCGACCCGCGCACCGGCCCTGCCGGACGGCGGCGACTCGGCCATCGACCGTCACATCATCACCGACCCGCGTTCGGGCCTGTCGTTCGAAGTGGCGATGTACGCGCAGTACCGCCAGATGCAGTACGAAATCAGTGCTGTGTGGGGCGTGGCTTGCACCAAGCCGGAAGCACTGGCCCTGTTGCTGGGCTGATCGACCGGGGCCGGGTAATACCGGCCCCATCCTTTTCTGAGGTGTTTGCATGACGCTTATCGTTGAAACGGGGGCCGGCCTTCCGAATGCTGAGTCCTACATCAGCGTGGCCGATGCGGACACCTATTTCGCCAACCGCGGCAACGCCGTATGGGCGGCGATCACGGATATTCCGACGAAAGAGCAGCTGCTCCGATCCGCGACAGACTACATGCGGCAGAACTATCGCCTGCGGTGGGTCGGTATGCGTGTGACGATCACGCAGGGCTTGGACTGGCCGCGCGCATGGGTGCCGATCGTTGACAGCCCGAGCGGCTATCGCGCGTTCCCGGCGTACCTTGCGCTGAATGTGGTGCCGCAGGAAGTCTCAAGCGCATGCGCTGAGCTGGCCGTGCGTGCCTCGTCGGCGCCGCTGTCGCCGGATCTGACCACGCAGGTCACGCAGGAAACTGTCGGGCCGATCACGGTGCATTACCAGCCAGGCGCGCGGCAAGCGCCTTACTTTCAATCCATCGACAACCTGCTCGCGCCGTACCTCAAGGCGCGCGGCGGGGTGGATGTGGCGCGGGCGTGAATACTGTCCGCGTTGTGATGAGCGGCCATGGACACGGCAAGGTATTTATCGACGGCGTCGAGCAGACACGCGTGTTGGCGTTCAAGATCGAATGCGGCGTCGGCGAGATCAACCGACTGACCATGACAACCGTCGTGGATGAAGTTGAAATCGTGTGCGACGAGTGCGCGGTGTCGCTATGACCGCCTTCAACTACCCAGCCACCGCCGCAACAGCCACCCGCCTGCTGAAGCGCTTCGGCGCGGCCTGCACGATCAAGCACCCAACCTGCACTGCCTACGACCCCGACACCGGGACCATGACGCCGACGTATACCAGCACGCCAAGCACCGCGGCCGTATTCGACTTCGCGCAGAAGTACATCGACGGGACGCTAATCCTGCAGGGCGACAAGCAGGCGTATTGCGCGCCTGGCGTTGCGGTGGTGCAGGGCGACTCGGTCACATGGCAGGGCATCGATTACACCGTGATCGCCGTCAAGCCGGTGAGCCCGGCCGGCGTGCCGGTGTTGTTCGAGGCGCAGCTTCGTGGCCAGTAACGGCGAGACGTTTGCGTTGAGCCTGAAGGCGTTTGCTGACAAGGCGAAGAACAACGTTAGCGTGGTGGTGCGAAAAACGTCACAGGATGTGGTGCAGCGCGTCGTCGGGACAACGCCTGTCGGCTTGCGCGAGTTATGGGCAGTCAACAAAGACCGTGTTGAAAGGGGCTTGCCGCTGACGCCTCCCGGCTATGTCGGCGGCCGACTCCGCGCAAACTGGAATGCTTCGGTTGGCTCACCTGATCTGACGACAACGGCCGATGTTGATCCGATCGGAAGCGCCACGATCGAGCGCGCTATTGCCGCGCTGGCGCAGGCAGACGGCACGCAAGATATTTTCATCATGAACAGCCTGCCATACGCGATTCCCATCGAGTATGGACACAGTAATCAAGCACCAGCCGGCATGGTTCGGATCACCGTCGCGGACTTCCAAAACTCCGTCGACCAAGCCGCCGCGAGCATGACCAGTGAGTAACAAGCTCTGCCGCAAAGCCATCGAAACGCGGCTATCCGCATGGGCGGAAGCACGCGTGCCGGCGCTGCCGGTGGCATGGGAGAACGTGCCGTTCACGCAGCCGTCTGGCGCGTACCTTCGCGCGTTCCTGCTGCCGGCAACAACGACAGGACTGGATCTGGCCGGCGCGGGGCGCACTTACCGCGGCGTGTATCAGGTCAGTGTCGCGTCGCCGATCAATGCCGGCGCGGGCGCGGCCGAGGGCATTGCCGACGAGATCGCGGCCCTGTTCCCGCTCAACACGCGCCTGTCGGTCACCGGCCTGACGCTGCAGGTCATCGCCCCTGTCACTGCCGCGCAAGGCGCGCAGGACGCTACCAACTTCATCGTGCCGGTGTCGTTTCAGTACCTAGCCTACACGATCTAACCCGCGCATCAGCGCAGAAGTCCGGCCCCGCAAGGGGCTTTTTTTATGCCCGCTCGCCGGGCTTCAGCTACCGAGGAATCATCATGTCTGTTTCAGTTCCCAACGGCGCGCTTATCGCCATCGCTTCCGGCTACGGCTCGGTTATCCCCGTCACTGCAGTCAGCAATGCGAGCGAGGCGGTAGTCACCGCTGCCAATACCTTCCTTGGCGGCGAGCTGGTCGAAGTCACCAGCGGCTGGTCGCGCTTGACCAACAAGATCGTTCGCGTGAAGTCGGCCACGTCGACCACCTTCGTCCTCGAAGGCTACGACACGACCAGTACGCAGATCTACCCGGCCGGCGCAGGTGTCGGCTCGATCCGCGCGATCACCGGCAGCACCCAGCTGTCGCAGATTCTGACGTCGGCCACCGATGGCGGCGTGCAGCAGTTCGTGAATTACCAGTTCCTCGAATCGGAAATGGAAAGCCGTATCCCGACCATCAAGTCGGCGGCGGGTCTGACCTTTGAGGTGGCGGACGATGCCACGCAGCCGGGCTACATCCTGGCCGGCCACGCGAACGACGATCGCCTGCCGCGTGCCGTCACGGTCACGCTGCCGAGCGGCTCGAAGATTCTCTACAACGCGTATATCAGCCTGAATCGAACGCCGTCGCTGACCATCAATGCCGTGATGGCATCGCAGGTCACGCTATCGCTGCTGGCCGAGCCGGTTCGCTACGCCTCGTAAGCGTTCCCCCACGGGCGCCGGTAGCTCCGGCGCCTGCTTTTTCGCCACCCAGAGAATCACAACATGGCAAAGCTCAAGCTCAATCCCGAGCCGACGTTCAAGGCGTCGGTGAATATTCCGGTGGCCGGCGCAGATGCCGCGGTCGTCGAGTTCACGTTCAAGCATCGCACTCGCGCGCAGTTGGCCGAATGGCTGGAACAGAAAGACCGTAACGATACCGAGTCGGTCATGGGCTGTGCGATCGCATGGGATCTGGACGACGAGTTCAACGCCGAGAACGTCGCGCGGCTGTGCGAGAACTTCGTCGGCGCTCCCTATGCCGTCATCACCGCCTATCTCGGCGAACTGCGTGGCGCCCGCGTAAAAAACTAGCCAGCGTCGCAAGGAAGCTCTACGAGAAGCCGCCGACCGACGCGGAACTAGCCGCGTTCGGTCTGCTGCGCTCCGACCTTGACGACGCTTGCGAAGCGTGGCCCGACAACTACCAAGCCGCAACCGTGTTCATCGCCATGTCGTCGCAATGGCGCACCGGCATGAACGGGCCGACCGGCCTTGATTACAACGCACTCCCTACCGTTCTCCGACTCGGGGGCATTGCCCGCGCGGAGTGGCCTGACATTTTTGACTGTATCCGTGTGATGGAAGGCGAAGCCATGAAAGTGATGAGTGAATACTGATGGCTGACATCGCAAGCCTTGGCATCCAAGTAACCACCAACGGCGTACAGCAGGCCGCGACGGATCTTGACAAGCTCGCAGTCAGTGGCGACAAAGCCGCGGCGTCGACGAGCAAGCTCAACAAGTCGTTTTCGCAGGGACAAGCCGCGCCTGTGCGTCAGGCGTCGGCCGCACTCAACGAGCAGTCTGCCGCGCTTGCCAAGCTCGCCGGCCAGATCGACCCGACCATCGCCAAGTTGGACAAGCTCGACGCGATGCAGGCGAAGCTTGCCGCGATGCGCAAGGGCGGCATTATAGGTGCCGAGGACTTCAACGCACTGAATACCGCGCTCGACGCCAGTCGCGCGAAGATCGGC
>DASZCB010000068.1:0-1815 GCA_035943575.1 Rhodanobacter sp.
TGGCCGACGACGGCGTGCGTGTGAATGCAGTGATCCCGGCCGAGGTGATGACGCCTCTGTATCAGTCGTGGCTGTCGACGTTCGACGATCCGGCAGCCAAGCTTGACGCGATCACCCGCAAGGTGCCGCTGGGCCACCGCATGACACGGGCCGAGGAGATCGCCGACATGGCGGTGTTCCTGCTGTCCGAGCGCGCCTCGCACGTCACCGGCCAATGGCTGTTCGTGGACGGCGGCTACACCCACCTCGACCGCGCGCTGACCTGACGCAAGGAGATTTTCGATGCGCCACTGCCTTGCCCTCGACCTGCGCGACGACCCGGCGCTGATCGCCCGCTACGAGGAACATCATCGCGAGGTGTGGCCGGAGGTGCTGGCGCACCTGCGCGCGCACGGTGTGCGCGAGCTGGAGATCTTCCGCCTCGGCACCCGGCTGGTGATGCTGATGGACACGGACGATGCGGTGTTCGACGCACAACGCATGGCAGCTGCCGAACACGACGATCCGCGCATCCGCGACTGGGAGGCGCTGATGTGGCAGTTCCAGGCGCCCACGCCGTGGACGCCGGCCGGCGCGAAGTGGACGCCGATGCAGTCGATCTTCCATCTGGATGCCTTCGGCGGAAACACGCCGTGAGGGGACGCACGCTGAGGACACCCGCATGGCACTGACTACACCACCAACTTCCGTCATCGTGGCATCGTCCGGCAACGTCACTCGTCTGGCCTTGCTGCTGGTGACCAGCCTGTTCTTCCTGTGGGGACTGTCCTACGGCTTGCTGGACGTGCTCAACAAGCACTTCCAGGAATCGCTGCATATCACGCGCGCACGGTCGGGCCTGCTGCAGGCGGCTTACTTCGGCGCCTACTTTCTGGCGGCGCTGCCGGCGGCCGCGCTGATGCAGCGCAAGGGCTACAAGTTCGGCATCCTGTTCGGACTTGCACTGTTCGCCACCGGGGCCTTGTTGTTCATTCCGGCCACCGCTGCGCTGAGCTTCGATTTCTTCCTGTTCGCGCTGTTCGTGATCGCCTGCGGCGCGGCCTGTCTGGAGACTGCGGCGAATCCCTATGTCACCTTTCTCGGTTCGCCGCAGACGTCCGAACGTCGGCTCAATTTCGCGCAGTCGTTCAACGGGCTGGCCTCGTTCATCGGGCCGTTGATCGGGGGCGCATTCTTCTTCGGTGGCACCGGCGCCGGTGCCACACCGCAGGCCGGGTTCTCCGGCGTGCAGGGTACCTACGTGGCGATCGCGCTGGTGGTGATGGCGCTGGCCTTGCTGATCGCGCGCACGCCGATACCGTACATCCATGAGGAGGATCTCGCGTCGAAGGAAGTCAACGCGCGCCCGCTGCTCGCGCAGCGACACTTTCTGTGGGCGGTGGTGGCGCAGTTTTTCTACGTGGCGGCGCAGGTTGGGGTGAACGCCTATTTCATCAACTTCGTTACCGAGCAGATCGGCGTCACCTCCCAGACCGGCGCTTTCCTGCTGTCCATGCCGATGTTGTGTTTCGTGCTGGGACGTTTCGCCGGTACCGCGCTGATGAGCCGTTTCGCAGCGACGTCGCTGCTGGCGCTCTATGCGGCGATCAACGTGGTGCTGGCGCTGCTGGCCGCGCTGGGCCATGGCTGGGTCGCGGTGGTCGCGCTGATCGCGGTGTCGTTCTTCATGTCGATCATGTTCCCGACCATCTTCGCGCTGGGCGTGAAGAATCTCGGCGCGCACACCAAGCGCGGAGCCTCGTTCCTGGTGATGTCCGTGGTCGGCGGCGCGATCGTGCCCTACTTCATGGGGCTGGTGGCCGATCGCCACGGTAC
>DASZCB010000069.1:0-2366 GCA_035943575.1 Rhodanobacter sp.
AGCTTGTTGATGAGCCTGCCATGCCAGAGCATCAATCATTGGGTCAGCTTAAGGCGTGTTTGATGAGTCAGCCTGCATTCGCAGGCATGAAGGTATTTCTCAACCTAGCGCCGGTAAATGCCAATGACGCGGCACTAAATATCCCCGGTTCCGCGCAAGCCGACGCCATGCAACCCACGGAATACGGAGTGGATTGCATAAGCAATGCTTTAGTCTCCCGTGATCTTGCGACCAACATGGTGAACAAGTACACGACGTACGTCTTATCGGCACTCGACAATATTGCGCCAGATGTTCTTGCGTTCGACTTGTATCCGTTTACCGCGCAGTTTGACAGCTGCTCGGCTGCCCGGGATCTTGTGATGAGCGAGAACATGAGCATTATCTCGTCGCAGGCTATACGCCGTAACATCACTCCTGTTGCGTATCTACAGAATGTTCGAGCATCCCCACTTGCCGCGAACCCAAGTCCAACTTCATATGAATACGCAAATTTCTACCACTTGCGCTGGTTTTCGAGTTGGTCTTTCGTGTTTGGAGGGCGGGGATTCGCGAATTTTGTCAGTCACGATGTCGACGACAAGACTGGGTCTCCACAATTCGAAGGCCTGTTAACCGCTGACAATAAGCCGCGTGACCTCTTAGGTGACCAGCAAAGCACCTATGGGATGACCAAGCAGGTGGAGAACGCACTTGTTTTCTATCCATTCAAACAATTCGTCGCCCCATTCCTAGGTGTTTCGACGGGATCTATCGTAGGGTGGATGCCGTCCAATGATCTTATGGCAGGAGAGTACGGCAACGTTTCTGACGGACAAGTCATGCTTTTCGTTGCGCGTAGGCCAACGGATTCGACTGTAGCGGCCACCTTGGGACTCAACCAATGGTGGGTGAAGATCGAACAGCTGAATTTCACCACTGGGGGATGGGAAGTTGTCGGGCGAAGCACGAACGCTATAAACGTGAATCTTGGAAGTTTTCCAGGAGCTCTCTTCCGTTTATCCAGTCAACCATAGCGCAACGTTTTAGTAGCATGAGGTGGGCATTCACTCGGCTCTCAACTCAATGGCAATGAGGCCGGTCGTTGCAATCTAGCCCTGCAGGTTGCGGAGAATGTCCGCCACCGAAAGCTGACATTGATGAGCACATAGAACGCCTCAACAAAAAACCCCGGCAGCACCGGGGTTTTTCGTTCAAAACAACATCAGGCTTATTCTTCTGTAGCGATCGGCTCAATCGTGTCTGAGCCTTCGCCATCGACCGGCGCTGGGACATCGACGACGACACTATCTTCGCCATTGTCCTCGTCCGCATCCAGTCGCATCACGCTGACCAACGTTTCGTCGGCGGGCAGACGGATCAGGGTGACGCCCTGGGTGTTGCGGCCGAGTTGTGAGACTTCCGCCACGCGGGTACGCACCAGCGTGCCCTGGTTGGAGATCAGCATCAGCTCGTGCGCCTCGGTGACCTGCACGGCGCCGACCAGCGCACCGTTGCGCTCTGAGCACTGGATGCCGATCACGCCCTGCGTACCGCGACCCTTCTTGGTGAACTCGACCAGCTGGGTGCGCTTGCCGTAGCCGCGTTCGGTCGCGGTGAGAATGTCGCCTTCCGCCGCCACGATCAGCGAGACCACGTGCGCATCCTCGGCCAGTCGCATGCCGCGTACTCCGGTGGCGGTGCGGCCCATCGAGCGCACGGTGTTTTCGTCGAAACGATTCACCTTGCCGTTGGAAGCGAACAGCAGCACGTCGCTGTTGCCGTCGGTGAGCTCGACATTGACCAGCGCATCGCCCTCGTCGAGCTTGATCGCGATCTTGCCCTTCTGCAGCTGGAACGCGAATTCGGTCAGCGGCGTCTTCTTGACGGTGCCCTGCCTCGTCGCGAAGAACACGAAGCGGTCGTCGGTGTATTCGCGCACCGGCAACACCGCCTGTACTTTCTCGCCCTCGCCCAGCGGCAGCAGGTTGATGATCGGTTTGCCGCGCGCCCCCGGACCCGCTTCCGGCATCTGGTAGACCTTGAGCCAGTAGACGCGGCCGGTGCTGGTGAAGGTGAGCAGGGTGTCGTGCGTGTTGACCACCCACAACTGCTCGACGACGTCCTCGTCCTTCAGCGCAGACGCGGAACGACCCTTGCCACCACGTTTCTGCGCACGATACGTGCTGGCCGGCTGACGCTTGATGTAGCCGGTATGCGACAGCGTGACCACCACGTCTTCCGGCGCGATCAGGTCGAGGACGTTGAGATCTTCCTGCGAATGCTGGATCTCGGTGCGACGGGCGTCACCGAACTCCTCCTTGACCGCCAACAGTTCGCCACGGATCACCTCGAGCAGGCGCTCGGGGTTTTCCAGAATCTCGATC
>DASZCB010000070.1:0-2296 GCA_035943575.1 Rhodanobacter sp.
CTCTCCAACATGAAGCCATCGCCGCGATTGGCTGGCCGGCGATGACGATGCCGTTCAAGGTAGCTTCACCGGAGCTTCTCAAGGACGCCAAGGTCGGCGACAAGGTGAGGTTCACCCTGCACCCAGCCGGCATGGCCAGCACGGTGACCTCGATCACCGTGCTGCACTAAACGGATGTATGGCTCATGACGTGAGACCCTCGCACGTCATGAGCTATGCGAGCGATGTACGCTGGCCCGGCATGCATGGCATAGGACCATTCGCTTGACCCACCTCGGCAGAGACTCATGACGATTCAACCCATTCTGCAGAGCACGTTGACCTGTCCACATTGTGGTCATCAAGCTACGGAGACCATGCCGACTGATGCCTGTCAGTTCTTCTACGACTGTACGGGTTGCGGTGAACTGCTCCGGCCGAAAGCCGGTGACTGCTGCGTGTTCTGCTCTTACGGCAGCGTGCCATGTCCGCCGATCCAGCAACAGAAATCCTGCTGCGAATAGAGGTTGCCGAGTCCCGTCTATCAGGCTGTTCGGACTTTGCTTCGCGATTTAGTGGTAGCCGCCGACGGTTTGCACGAAGTCTTGCCGACTCCGCAGTTACCGTCGGACTGACTGCAGCAATGGTCCGTGAGATAGCCAATCAGATCGTTCATCGCCTCGATCACGGGTGCGTAGTAGATGAAGCGGCCACTTTGCTGGCTGGTGACAAGACCCGCATGCGACAGCTCCTTCAGATGAAAGGAGAGCGTCGCATTGGCCAACCCCAGTTTCTCGGCAATCACACTGGCGGCGAGACCGTCCGGCGCGTGCTCGATCAGCAGCCGATAGACCGCCAACCGCGACTCTTGAGCGAGCGCTGAAAGGATCGTGAGGACTTGCTTGGTCTGCATGATGCGGTTAGCCGCCTTAGTCCGGTGTGTGGTGGGCTTCGTCAGCAGTGTAATGCCAGTGTGCAACACGGGATCAACCGGCCGTGTCGTTGCTAGGCGTTTTACCGATGGCATCGAGCCGACTCGACAGCGCGAGCCGATCCAGGGCCGCCACATTCAAGTTGAGTAGCAAGCTGATCCGTTGCTGCAGAAGATTCCTCGCCAGCACGAAGGCTTTGTAAACGGTGGCATCATCACCTTGTGCCTTCGCCGGATCGGGGATGCTCCAATGTGCAGTGATGGGTGCACCGGGCCACGCGGGGCAAACCTCGCCAGCCACCTGGTCGCACACGGTGATCACGAAATCCATCACCGGAGCATCCGGCGTCGTGAACTCCGCCCAGCTCTTGCTGCGCAGTCCGTCGATGGAAGATCCACGGCCTTGAGCACTTCCAGTGTCTGAGGGTAGATGAAGCCTTTGGGCTGGCTACCGGCGCTGTAGCCATGAAAGCGATCGCGACCAAAGTGATGCACGGTCGCTTCGGCCAGAATGCTGCGCGCCGAGTTACCGGTGCACACGAACAACACGTTGTAATGACCTTGCATGACGATGCTCCGCTCAAGTTTGCTGCGCTTCATACCAACGCTTGCTGCCGTTGACGATGCGAACCACCGACAACATCACCGGCACTTCGATCAGGACGCCGACCACGGTGGCCAGCGCGGCGCCAGAGTGCACACCGAACAAACCCACCGCAGTGGCGACGGCCAACTCGAAGAAGTTGCTGGCACCGATCAGCGCTGAGGGACCAGCCACGCAATGGGGCACACCGAACCGACGGTTGAGCAGGTAGGCCAGTCCGGAGTTGAAATACACCTGGATCAGGATCGGTACGGCCAGCATCGCGATCACCGCCGGCTGGGCGAGGATCTGCTGGCCCTGGAAACCGAACAGCAGCACAAGAGTCGCCAGCAGTGCGAACAAGGACGCCGGTCCCAGGCGCTGTAGCAGTTTCTGCAGCTGTGGCTCGCCGCCTCGCGAGAGCACCCAACGACGAAGTACCACGCTGATAGCCACCGGCACGACGATGTAGAGCAGCACCGACAACAGCAACGTGTTCCAGGGCACCGTGATCGAAGAGATGCCCAGCAGCAGCGCCACGATGGGCGCAAACGCCACCACCATGATCGTGTCATTCAAGGCGACCTGGCTCAGCGTGAAGTTCGGCTCGCCGTTGCAGAGGTTGCTCCACACGAACACCATCGCCGTGCACGGCGCCGCGGCCAGCAAGATCAGGCCGGCAATGTAGGAGTCGAGCTGATCGGCAGGAAGGTAGCCGGCGAAGATGTGGCGGATGAAGATCCATCCCAACAGTGCCATCGAGAACGGTTTCACGGCCCAGTTGATGAAGAGCGTGACGCCGA
>DASZCB010000071.1:0-3512 GCA_035943575.1 Rhodanobacter sp.
GTGCGCGAGGCGGCCAAGCGCACGCTGGGCATGCGTCATTACGACGTGCAGATGATCGGTGGCATGGTGCTGCATCAGGGCAGGATTGCCGAGATGCGCACTGGCGAGGGCAAGACCCTGGTCGGCACGTTGCCGGTCTACCTCAATGCGCTGGCCGGCAAGGGCGTGCATGTGGTCACCGTCAACGACTACCTGGCCCGACGCGACTCCGCGCAGATGGGCAAGCTGTACAACTTCCTGGGCCTGAGCGTAGGTGTGGTGTATCCGGGCATGGATCACGCCGACAAGCATGCGGCTTATGCCACCGATATCACCTACGGCACCAACAACGAGTTCGGTTTCGACTACCTTCGCGACAACATGGCGTTGAGCAAGGAGCAGCGCTACCAGCGTGGCCTGCACTACGCCATCGTCGACGAGGTCGACTCGATCCTGATCGACGAGGCGCGCACGCCGTTGATCATTTCCGGTCCGGCCGAGGATTCGCCGCAGCTGTACATCGCGGTGAACAAGATCGTGCCGAAGATGATCCGGCAGACCGAGGAAGACGGCAGCGGCGATTACTGGGTCGACGAGAAGCAGAAGCAGGTACACCTGTCCGAAGAAGGCATGCAGCACGCTGACGAATTGCTGCAGGCGGCCGGCGTGATCGAGCAGGACAGCGGCCTGTACGACTCGAAGAATCTGGCGGTGGTGCATCATCTCAATGCGGCGCTGCGTGCCAACGGCATCTATCAGCGCGACGTGGACTACATCGTGCGCGATGGGGAGGTGATCATCGTCGATGAATTCACCGGCCGCACACTGGCAGGCCGCCGCTGGTCCGACGGCCTGCACCAGGCGGTCGAGGCGAAAGAGGGCGTGCCGATCCAGCGCGAGAACCAGACGCTGGCCACGGTGACGTTCCAGAACCTGTTCCGCATGTACAAGAAGCTGGCAGGCATGACCGGCACGGCCGACACCGAAGCGTTCGAGTTCCAGAGCATCTACGGTCTGGAAGTGGTGGTGATTCCCACCCACATGCCGATGATCCGCAAGGACAACTCGGACATGATCTTCCTCGCGCAGGAGCCGAAATACCGCTCCGTGATCGAGGACATCAAGGACTGCCACAAGCGCGGTCAGCCGGTGCTGGTCGGCACCACCTCGATCGAAGTGTCCGAACTGCTCTCCGGCATGCTGACCAAGGCCAAGGTGGCGCACGAGGTACTCAACGCCAAGCAGCATGAGCGTGAGGCGCACATCGTGGCGCAGGCCGGTGCGCCCGGGCAGGTCACCATCGCCACCAACATGGCCGGTCGCGGTACCGACATCGTGCTCGGCGGCAGCCTGGATGCGGCCATGGCTGCGCTGCCGGAAGGCGCGAGCGAGATCGATCGCCAGCGCGTCAAGGCCGAATGGAAAAAGCTGCACGAGCAGGTGCTCGCGGCCGGCGGCCTGCACATCATCGGTACCGAGCGGCATGAGTCTCGGCGCATCGACAACCAGCTGCGCGGCCGTTCCGGCCGTCAGGGCGATCCTGGCTCTTCGCGTTTCTACCTGTCGCTGGAAGACAACCTGCTGCGCATCTTCGGCGGCGAAGGCCTGGTGCGCTGGATGAAGCGCTTCGGCATGAAGGACGACGATGCGCTGGAAGATCGCATGATCAGCCGGCAGATCGCGAAGGCCCAGCGCAAGGTCGAGCAGCACAACTTCGACATCCGCAAGCATCTGCTGGAATTCGACGACGTCGCCAACGACCAGCGCAAGGTGATCTACACCCAGCGCGACGAGCTGCTGGAGGGCGAGGACGTTTCGGCCACCGTCGCCGACATCCGTGAGGATGTGGTGCAGACTATGGTGCGCGCCTACGTGCCGGCCGACAGCATCGACGAGCAATGGGATCTGGCCGGCCTCGACCGTGAGTTGGAAAGCGAGTTCGGCCTGTCACTCGATCTCAAGCACTGGATCGAGCAGCAGCACGAGATCGACGCCGAGATGGTCCTCGGCCACGTGCGTGACGGGGTGAACGAGCTGTTCCAGGCGAAGGAGGCGCAGATCGGCGCCGACACCATGCGCCAGCTGGAAAAGCACATCATGCTGACGGTGGTCGACAACGCCTGGAAGGATCATCTGTCCAACATGGATTACCTGCGCCAGGGTATCTATCTGGTCGGCTATGCGCAGCAGGATCCGAAGCAGGCGTTCAAGCGCGAGTCGTTCAAGCTGTTCTCCGAAATGCTCAGTCGGATCAAGACCGAAGTAGTGCAGATGCTGGCGCGGATCCGTGTTCGCAGCGAGGAGGAAGTGGCCGCGATGGAGGCTGAGCAGCAGCGCATGGCCGAGCGTCTGCAGAAGCAGATGCTGGCGACTGGCGGTGGTGCGCCGGTGGGCGGATTCGGCGTCGGTGGCGATGCGGAGGTACCGGTCGGCGCCGGCATGCGCCTCGCGCAGCAGCCGGCAGAGCACGATGGCCCCAAGGTGGGACGCAATGAGCCATGCCCGTGTGGCTCGGGCAAGAAGTACAAGCACTGCCATGGCCAGCTGGCCTGAGCCATTCCGGCAACCATGAAAAACCCCGCTGCGGCGGGGTTTTTTTTATGAGCGCAGATTCAATCCGCGACGAATCAATCATCGGCGCCCGGTAGCCGCTTGCGGTGCGGCTCGGCATTCACCGTGATGTACTGCGGCTCCTCGCTATCCAGTCGCAGTGCGGTTAGCTGGCCGCCCCACACGCAGCCGGTATCGATCGCATACACGCCGAGCCCGGCAAAGCGACCGAGTGCGGACCAGTGGCCGCAGACGACGCGGGTGTCGCGCCGGCGCATGCCAGGCACCGAGAACCACGGATACAGCCCTGGCTTCTGCGTGCCGGGGATACCCTTGGCTTCGAAATCGATGCGACCGTTGACGTCGCAATAGCGCATCCGGGTCATCGTGTTGATCGTGGCGCGCTGGCGGTCCAGTCCCTGCAATCGGCTTGACCACACCGCCGGCCGGTTGCCGAACAGGTTGCGCAGCAGGCGTGGATGACGCGGACTGGACAGCTCGCGCTCGACATCTTCGGCCGATCTTTGAGCTTGCCGTAACGTCCACATCGGTGCCAGGCCGGCATGCACCATGGTCCAGTTGAGTTGTTCGTCGTGGTGCAGCAGTTTTTGCGAGCGCAACCATTCGAACAATACCGGCGCGTCGTCGGCGAACAACACTTCGCGCAGCTCGGGATTCACCCGCGCCTGCGCGTCCTGGCGCCGCTGGGCGATCGCCAGCAGACTCAGGTCGTGGTTGCCCAGCGTGACCACGCTGTGCTCGCGCAGGCTATGGATCAGCCGCAGCGTCTCCAGCGACTGGCCGCCGCGGTTGACGAGGTCGCCGCAGAACCACAGCTGATCCTGTGCCGGATCGAAGCGCAGCTTGTCGAGCAGGCGTTGCAATTCGGGATAGCAGCCCTGCACGTCGCCGATCGCGTACGTAGCCATGTCAGCGCAGGGCCATCAGTGCAGCGTGCGCGGAATGGACAGGGTGAAGGTCGG